>NZ_MNQN01000050.1:0-11925 GCF_001915455.1 Bacteroides sp. 43_46
CTAAAACTGCGACCGGAACGAATCTGAAAGTTGTATTGACCGAAGACTCACAGGCATTGGACGAAGTTGTGGTAGTGGGTTATGGTACACAGAAAAAAGGAAGTGTAACAGGAAGTATCACAAGTGTTGACGCAAAGACCATTGCAGATATTCCAACTGCCAATTTGGCAACGTCTTTAGCAGGACGTTTATCAGGAGTAATGATTTCTTCTACTACAGGTAAGCCTGGCGCAACTAGCAGTTTGAGTATTCGTGCTAAAGGTACTACTAATGATTCAAGCCCATTATATGTTATTGATGGGGTTGTCAGAAATCAAGAGGCATTCGAATCATTGGATGCCAGTGAAGTTGAAAATATATCAGTATTGAAAGATGGGGCTTCTGCTGCAGTGTATGGTGCCCGCGCAGCTAACGGTGTGGTTTTGGTTACAACTAAAAAAGGTAGTACGGGTAAGCCAGTTATAAATTATTCAGGTACCGTTGGTTTTGATAGTCCAACAAAAAATCCTGAAACAATGAGTGCTTATGAACAAGCTATTTTTCTAAATCATAATAGGTACCAAGATTGGGTTGATAAAGGTTCTGATCCCAAAAATCGTCCGGAAAATCAAAAAACATGGTATACAGATGATGAACTCGAGTATCTGAAAGGAGTAAACTATAGTTGGCTGGATGAGATGTGGAGAACCCCGCTCACCACGCGTCATGCCTTAAACATTACAGGTGGTACAGAACGCGTGCGTTATTTTATTGGCGGTGCTTATTATTTTGCAACTGGTGCTTTTGATAATTTGGAATATAATAAAGCAAATTTCCGTGCTAGCATTGATGCTAACATTACGGATAATTTTAAAGTAGGCTTAAATATTAGTACGGATAATAGGAAAGACATCAAGCCTCATTGGAAATCTGACGGTGGACGAGATAACTTGGATAATTTATATTCCAGCATTTTGAAACGTTCGAAAATGAATCCTTTTTATATCAATGGGCTTCCTGTAAAAGCCAATGGTTTGGAACAACATCCTTTGACTCAAATCAGTGAACAGGCAGGTAGAGATACACGTAAATGGATGAATACCAATGTTAATATGTTTGCGGAATATGATGCCCCATTCCTCAAAGGGTTGAAATTTAAATTCCAGTATAGTAGAAACACTTATAATAGACTCTATAAAGAGGTAGCGATGCCATATACTCTTTACACTTTTGAAACAAGTGGAACCAATGGACATTACATTGATCCGAGTAAAAACCCACAAGTTACAGGAACCGACGTACGTGGTGGAGACCGCTTTATCAAAAAAACATCAGCTCTTTACTCTGATTATCAAATGAATTTCTTTGTAACTTATGACCGGACATTCGGTAAACATGACATTGGTGCACTGTTTGTTTACGAACAGGCCGAAGGAGAGAATGAATCTTTTGACGCACAACGTAACGGTTTGTTAACTTGGACAATGCCCGAATTTCATGCTGCGAGCAGTGATGCTTCTCAATCTATAGTAGGTAATGGCTCTGTTGGTGAAAGCGGACGCCTTTCTTATGTCGGACGCTTAAATTATGCTTATGATGATAAATATCTTCTAGAAGCAGCTTTCCGTGTGGATGGTTCCACCAAATTTGCGCCCAATAAACGTTGGGGATTTTTTCCTTCTATTTCTGCTGGATGGCGTATATCCAATGAACCGTTTTTTGCTAATAATATAAAATTTATTGACTATCTGAAATTGCGTGGTTCAATAGCTTCTTTAGGTAATGATGCTATTGGTGGATGGGATTGGATGCCCAAGTATAACTTAACGACAGGAGCTATATTCGGTTCACAGAGCTATGGTATCGAGCCGGGTACGTTGGCTAATCCTGACTTGACATGGGAAAAATCCATTTCTTATAATGTAGGTTTTGATGGTCGTTTATTCAATCACTTTGATGTTAGTTTCGAATGGTTTTATAGACATACTTATGATATTCTTGCCGAACGTACCGCAAGTGTACCCACTAGCTTCGGAGCAAAACTTCCTAAAGAAAACTATGCAAAAATTGATGCACGAGGTTTTGAATTTGAAATAGGATATAACGGCCAAGTGAAAGATTTCACATATTGGTTGAAAGGTAACTTTGGCTATGCCAAAAGTTGGTGGGTAGAAAAAGATGAAGCCTCCAATTTAGCTGCTTACAAATCAGAAATAGGACAATCATTAGATCGAGTTTGGGGATATGATTGTCTTGGAATTCTTCGTTCACAGGAAGAAGTAGATCGAGTTAATGAAGAAAATGTAAAGAAATATGGGAAAGAATTACTCATTAAAGGGACTAAATTAGTTCCCGGTATGTTACTTTACAGAGATGTACGTGGAGTAAATAGCGATGAACCAGATGGTCAAATTACAGAAGAAGATATGGTTGTAATCGTTGATAAACAATCTGCTCCTATTACTTATGGATTTACATTAGGTGGTAAATGGAAAGGGTTTACATTGGATATATTCTTCCAAGGGCTAGCAGGTCACGAACGCGTTATTGATGATAGAAAACCTGGTGTGAAAGATTGGACAGGCACATTTGCATATTGGAATGATCATTGGACGGCAGAAAATCCCAATGCGTCAATGCCTTTTACTTTAACTAAAACAAATGGGGAGAAATCTACATTCTGGGTACGTAACGCATCATTTTTACGTTGTAAGAATATCTCTCTTTCATATGATATACCACAATCTATTACCAAAGCCTTAAAATTGGACAAGGTTAAAGTTTTTGTTAACGGAACTAATCTTTTCTTATTACAAGATGGATTAAAAATTGCAGATCCTGAGGTACATAAAGATCATATCAGTTCGTACCCAATCATGAGAAATTTCTCTTTTGGTCTTAACGTAACATTATAATCTCAATAAAAGAAAGACACTATGAAGTCAAAATATATTTTTACTGCAATACTTCTTGTTGGATTAGGAGTAGCAGGATGTAACGATGTTCTTGACAAAAAAAACTTGAACGCAGTAACTGCCGAGGATACATGGAATGATGAAACATTGGCAACGGCATTTTTAGATAAATGCTATGCTGATAATTTGCCAGACTGGTCTGCTGATGTAGCCGATATCAATCAATATAGCGATGAAGGTCGAGGTGGAGAAGATTTCTTCTATGCCGGTCAACTGACATCTGAAGGCGGAGGAGGACCAACTAAAGATTATTGGCCTTATGAAGGAATTTATAAACTAAATGTACTATTAGATAATATTAATACAGGAACATTATCTGAAGATGTGCGTAAAAAGATAGAGGCGCAAGCTCTTTTCCTACGTTCATATCGTTATTTTGAATTAGTGAAAAGATATGGTGGCGTACCATTGATTCTGTCTGTACAAGATAGAAAGGAATCAGAAGTGCCACGTGAAAAAACATCCGTGTGTATTAGCCAGATTGTAAATGATTTAAGTACTGCGGCAACAGTACTTCCCAAATCTTGGAGTGGATCTGATGCAGGACGTATTACGAGAGGGGCTGCATTGGCATTGAAAGGTCGTGTTTTACTGTTCTATGCCAGCAAGCAATTCAACAGAAATAATGATGCGGCACGTTGGCAGGCAGCCTATGATGCTAACTTAGCAGCGAAAGAACAATTGGAAAAAGATGGATATGGATTAAATTCTACTTATGATGGTACATGGAAAGACAATTCCGATGCAAGTGAATTATCTAAAGAAGTCATTTTCTCTAAACGCTATTCTTATCCTGCTAATAAGTCAGATATAAATGCAGGTGTGCGTCCTTTGGATTACTCCCAAGGCGCTACTGGCTGGAACCAGCCTACCCTTGATCTGGTTTTGGCATATCCCATGGCTGATGGTACTGTACCCGGAGTAGATATTGACGGAGATGGAGTAAAAGAGCCCTTTGACCCTACAGCGACAGATGAAAGAGGTTTGTTTTGGGTAGGACGTGATCCCCGTTTTTATAAAACAATTGTAACTAATGGCATGGTATATCCGTTAGCTGATAATCAATATCCCGAACAACGCCAATTCACTTATAAGGGGGGAGAAATTGAAATTGCAAACTCTACAAAAACCGGTTTTTACTCTTGCAAATTCATAAATCCAGTAGTGAAGAAAGTAGATGTACGTAACTATGATCTTGATTTAGTAGAAATTCGTTATGCAGAAGTTTTATTAAATTTAGCAGAATGTGCAGCTGAAGTTGGGAATAAAGATCCTGAAGTTTATACTATTTTAAAAGAGATTCGTAAACGAGCTGGTATCACGGCTAACGCTGATGAACTCTATGGTCTAAAAGCTAATATGACTAAACAAGAACTGATTGATGCTGTTCTTTTTGAACGTCGTATTGAATTAGCTTATGAAGGTAAACGCTTCTGGGATATGCGCCGTCGAATGATGTTTAGTGATCCGGAGTACAAAGGATACGCGCGTGAAAGAATTGAAATAGAACTCACTGATGCTAAAAAAGAATTATCGTTAAATGATTTGGCAAAAGATTTTGCAAATGGTGGAGGTGAGAGCAAATTAAACTCTGTGGACTACTTCAAGTATTTCAAAACAATTGTTACCAAGATAGATAATAAATTCCAATGGGATGTTGATGACAATCATTATTTCTTTGCCTTACCTAAAAAACATCTTGAACAGAATGCAAAATTAGAGCAAACTAAGGGCTGGAATGATGGTACTTTTGATCCATTGTTATAATTCTCAATTCTGATTTTCAAAGAACTATGTATTGTTTCTTAATATGAAATAGTTTCTATAATCACAGCAAGATTAATCTTGCTGTGATTTTATTTATATATGCTATTGATACACATATATTTTGTGAAAGCATATATTATTTCAAAGCCTTTCAATAAATTACATAATTTATATAATATAAAAATCTTACTTAAAAGCTCATTCTATATTCTCCTTTTTAATATCTAATGGTATTGTAAGTTTTTGAGATTATATCTATATATCAAATAATTCACAATGTTTTTATTAACTCGAATTTAACTAAAATGTGACATAATATGAGAAGATTGGGATTTCTTATGTGTTTGTTATGTTCCGTATTCACAATGGCACAACAACAAATTATAAAAAGTAAATGGGTTTATACGGATGATACCGGCAAACTAATATATAAACAGACGAAAAAAGGAGATCGTATTGCAGATTTCTCTTTCGCGGGATATAAAGGTGGTGGAGTTACATTACCGTATATACCGGCAAAATTGACTGTACATCCATTAGGAGACAATGAAGATTGTACAAATCATATTCAAAAAGCTATTGATATAGTTTCTGAATTACCTCAAAATGCACATGGTTTTAGAGGAGCTGTTTTGTTAGCTCCTGGGCACTATGTCTGTAATGGTTCTCTTCAAATCAAAGCTGATGGAGTTGTATTACGTGGTAGTGGAAGTGATCCCAGTGGGAGTGTGATTGTAATGGCAGGCGGTAAGCATACAGCCATCATATTAAATAATAAACTTCACCAACGTGTAGGGAATCGGATAGGGGAAATATCTTCCGGAGAAGCCTGCATCAAAGTTATAGATAAATATATTCCTGCAGGTGCATACAAACTCACTGTTGATAATGTTTCAAGGCTTTCTGTGGGTGACAATATAGAGATTCGTAAGCCTGTGACTGAGAAATGGATTAAATTTATGAAAATGGATAATTTGGTTCGCGATGGAAAAGCTCAGACTTGGATTAAGGCTGGAAAGTTTTTAATAACTGAACGAACGATTGCAGCCATTGACGGTAATATTATTACACTAACCGTACCACTCATTGATTGCTATGATTCCAATTACACGGATGATAATACAACCATAGTCGTCGCAAATAATGTTGGCCGCCTCAAACAATGCGGAGTAGAAAATATCCGTATTGAATCACCGGCCCAAGCGGTCAATCATTCTAAAGCATTATATTATGCATTAAGAATAAATGGTGAAGATTGTTGGGCTAAAGATATTAATGCTATGGAAACGATGGAAAGTATTGGTATAGGCGGGCGACGAATTACATTACAACAAGTAAATGTAATAAGAAAAGCATTGCATCAAGGGGCATCCAAACCGGCAGAATTTGCTCCAAATGGTGGCCAGATTCTATTAGATCGCTGCTCTGTTGAAGGGGATAACATATGGTTTGCAGCCTTGGGAGCCGGACAAACAGGCCCTATCGTATTTCTAAATTGTACCTTTAAAGGTAACGGGCGAATTGAAGGACACCAGCGTTGGAGTACCGGTATATTATTGGATAATTGTAGCCTGCCTAACGGTGGTATTGATTTTAAAAATCGAGGTTCAATGGGTTCAGGGCATGGTTGGGGAACTGCCTGGTCCGTAGCTTGGAATTGTACAGCTAAAAGTTATGTTAATCAACTTCCACCGGGTACATATAATTGGGTCATTGGTAGTAAGGGAGAAAGTACACCATTACGTCGTCCGTTCAATCAGTCTGGGCCAACACTCCCCGTTGGAATTTTTGATTCGCATAACATTTCTGTTACGCCACAAAGCCTTTATTTGGCCCAGTTAAAAGAAAGGCTAGGAAATACCGCACTACAAAATATTGGATATGGTCTGTCCGAACAAAATCCGATACCAAAAGAGACAGATTATATTTTCCAAGGTGGAATGCAGGCTGACGCTTCATTAAGAAATCGAGATTTCAATGCTATACATGAATATATGCGTTCTTTGGGTTGGGATTATTCCGAACATCCTAATATATCTAAACATGATCATTATCAAGGGATACACTGTGAAGTCATTTTCGATAGAACTTTGCAACAGTATGTATTCAATTTTATTAATCATGCTAATACCGAAGTATTGGATAGTGACCGTGGAAGATTATTAAGTGATCGACAAAGGAATGAAATGAAAAGTCAAACCAATTATAATTGGCATAAATTAAATGGAAATTGGAATGAATGGCAACGGTTAGAATGGAAATTCCGTATATCAAAAGATTTTCGTCCTTCTACGAGTTTTTGTCATTTACATCAACTGAAAGCACAAGAAGGAAATAATGGTGCACCACTTATTACCATAAGTACTCGCTGTGACAAAGACGGTAACAATAAACGTGTACAAATCATTCATACCGGAGATAATAAAAAAAGTAGTAAAGGGGTTATTATAGACAACCTGCCACTATCGGATTTTGAAGAAGAATGGATACAGGTAGAAACAGAAATGCATTATACCCATCATGGCGTATTCCGTATAAAGCTTACTCGTATTAGTGATGGAAAAATACTCGTCAATCAATCTTTTTCCGATATTGATTTATGGAGAAAAGGGGCTACCAATATTCGTAATAAATTCGGCATATATCGTAGTTTAGGAAGAAAGATGAAAAGTTCTTCTGATCGTCCTGATAATGGTATTAAAGATGAAAACCTACAATTAGCGGATTTTAAAGTGTACGAAGCGTTTACTAACTTTAATCCTCAACCTCATGATTAAATAAATATAATTGTAATCAAATAAAATAATAAAGCCTACTTCATAATTTGAAATAGGCTTTATTAAAAGGTTATAATTTTCTCACTTGATCAATTCCATGGTGCATTCTGTTCCCATACATCTCCCATAATATCCATTTGAGATTGAGGAATAGGCCATAGATTACCATCAAACTTTCTCATTCTACCGCTCTCATCATATTGAACAGTAGGAATTACATCTTTTGCAATATCCCATCTAATGATATCGTAATAACGGATTCCTTCGTAAGCCAATTCTACACGACGTTCATTACGAATAATCTCACGCGTTAATTGAGGTTTGACTGGCATATTCACACCCGGACGCTGGCGCACATCATTTAATGCTTTCAGTGCTAGAGGATCATTCCCTTGTCCACTTTCGAACATTGCTTCGGCGTACATCAATAACAAGTCTGCATAACGCATTTTTACTATATGCTGATCACTCAAAGTAGATGCTTTAGGTACTTCAACATTAGGGTTGACATATTTTTTGAAAGCCAACTGTGTAAAAGGAATAAGTCCTTCGGCTTTATTACCATCTTCTTCAAATTTACCAGATTTATTATTATTGGGCCAAGGATCACCAATTTCATACATAGTCATTTTTATACGAGGATCGTTAGGCTCATAAGAAGCACGTAAATTAAAACTAGGGAATATAGTCATACGACTTCCTACCATTTGGTCTAATGCATGGAAATCATCTGGTGCTTTAAATTGAATAGAGAACATAATTTCTGGATTATTTTCTTGTTTTCCAAAGAAAATACCTGCATAGTCGTCAGCTAAGTCGAATGGATTATTAGGGTCATGAATATAATCACCAGCTAATTTAGCAACATCACTATAGCGTTGATCATTTAATAATATACGACATTTTAAAACAACTGCAGAACCTTGAACTGCATGTCCATCTGTATATGCAATATTAGGTAACCATTTAATAGCAAAATCAATATCCTCTAGCATTTGTTTAACCACTTCTGCACGAGGAGTACGTGGCATTCGATCATAACCACTACCAACTTCAGCACCTTGAAGCATGAGAGGCACATCACCGTAATGGACAACTAATTCATTATAAAAGAATGTACGAATAAATAAAGCTTCTGCCTTTAATTTATTAAAATCAGCCTCAGAATACAAATCTTTTACTTTATCAAAATTATCAAGAAAATAATTTGCAGCAGAAATACCTTTATATGAGTATGTCCACATATCATTTAATACACCACCTGTAGTTGAATTGATACCGCCTTGTTGAATATTCAATGGTGCTCCACCAGTACCACGAACGACTGCATTATCTGATAAATATTCCAATTCCGTACAGGGACCACTTGCCGGAACTGCAGAAAATGTAGAGTTACGAAAGCTAGCATATACAGCAGTCAAAGCATTATCTGCATCTTTAGTAGTTTTCCAAAATGTTGTTGAACTTAATTCATCTAGAGGTTGTTTATCTAGAAAGTCGTTACATGAAATGAATGTTCCGGTTAACGCTATTATACATATACTTTTTAATATATTCTTCTTCATATCCATACTCTTTTTATAAGGTTACTTTTAAACCGAATGATACTACCTTGGCTTGAGGATAAATAGCACCTCTTGAATTTTGAGCAGTACGTTCTGGATCAAGTCCTTGAAAGAAATCAGTGAAAGTTAACAGATTATCTCCTGAGAAGTAAATACGTACATTTTGGAAATGTATCTTGCTTAGCCATGCCTTAGGAAGGGTGTAGCCAATCTGTATATTTTTCATTCTCAAATATGAACCATCTTGTAACCACCAAGTAGAAACAGCTGTATTAGGTGCATAATTATCATTAAAAATATGAGGAATTGAATTAGAGGTACCTTCACCGTCCCATGCTCCTCTCCAAAAAGTAGAAGGTACTGAAGCCTGACGGAAAGGAGCAATACCCCATTCTTTTACGTAAATCTTTTTGCCTTCCACACCTTGGAAGAACAAAGAAAGATCAAATCCTTTATAAGCGGCATTAATAGTAAACCCATAATTGAATTTGGGAAAAGCACCATCTACTACTACACGATCATCAGGAGTAATTTTTCCATCAGGTACTCCATCCGGACCAGATATATCTTTATACTTCATATCACCGGGTTGGGTTAAATTACTCAATGGCTTCGGACCATTATCAATTTCTGATTGATTTTGATAAATACCATCAAATACGTACATGTAATAGGAACTCCAAGGAAGTCCTTCTTGCTTTATTGTTCCATTGCTACTATTTATTTCACGGGCTCCAAATTTGACTAATTTATTTCTATAGGTTTCCAAATTAGCACTTATGCTATACGTAAAATTACCTATTCTGTTTTCATGTCCTAGAACAAATTCCCAACCCTTATTCTCCATAGTTCCATCATTTACCATTGGAGCAGATACACCTATATGAGTAGGTACTTGCAATTCACGTAAGATATCTTTTGTCGTTTTTTTGTACCAGTCGATAGAACCGAATAGTCTATTATTAAAGAAACCAAAATCTACACCGAAGTCAACAGCTGTAGTCGTTTCCCATTTGATCTCCGGATTACTTAAAGCGTCTTGTGTAAACCCTTGACTAACTTGTCCACCGAAATTATATTTCACAGCTGTAAGTAAATCTTGATATGGATAATTACCTATATTCTGATTTCCTAACTGTCCCCATGAACCACGTACTTTTAAATTTGAAATCCATTCCACATTTTTTAAAAAATTCTCTTCTGAAACACGCCATCCTGCAGAGAAAGAAGGAAATAATCCCCAACGTTTACCGCTAGCTAAACGAGAAGTACCATCATAACGAAAACTTGCTTCAAATAAATATTTACCCATAAAGTCATAATTCAAACGACCAAAGTATGATTGTATGGCCCACTCGTATGCACCTCCTTCATTCGTTTGGCCGGCAGTTGGAGCAACATCTAATTCCCAATGCGTATTTGTGGGAACCCCTGTTCTATAACCACCTATTTTGTCATATTTAAAGTTTTCCTGATTATATCCTAACATTACATTTAAATTATGTTTATCAGCAAAAGTCTTTTTATAGTTTAAAGTTCCATATAGTGTATATTGCATTTCTGTTTCTTGTCTTACAGTTAAAGTATTGACATCGCTGTTATAGGTACTTTCTTCATGATTTCCGAATTCATCCGGATGTAATTTATATGCTTTAACGGAAACTGTTAAACATTTTGATTGCAATTGATTATAACGGACAGACGCTTTTACCTCAGCATCTAACCCGTCAATAATTTTCACTTTAGCAAATGCACTACCTAACACATAGTTTTCATCAAATTTCTTTCCACCACCACTATATGCAACAGCTAATGGAGCTTTGTTGTGTCCCCGTCCAGAATATCCGCCAGTACAAAATCGTCCATCTGGTAAATATGGAGTATAATATGGACCTTGAGCATACATGCACAGAATCATGTCTTCCGTCTCATTATTATCAATTTGATTACCACCACTGGTATATGATGTGGAATGGCGCTGCGATTTAGAGAAATTAATGTTTGTTCCAAATGTTACTCTACCTCCTAAATTAGTTTTTAAATTCATTTGAGCATCGTAACGTTTATACCCTGTTTTTATTACCATTCCATCCTGATCCAAATAGCCTAAACCAAAGTTATACGTTGTACCATTTTTACCACCATTTACACTTAAAAAATGCTGTTGCATAGGAGCGGTTTTAATGATGTCATCATACCAATCATGATTGGGATACATAGGATCTCCAGGAGCTGCATTTTTATAAGCATCAATCCACTCTTGCTTATATCCCTTAGTAGCTATATCTCCACCTGTATGTGTCAACGCTTTATTGAACAAGGTCATATATTCGGCAGAATTTGTAATCCTGTCTTGCTTTGTGGTAGGTGATTGCCATGCCATATTGAAATTATAATCAATATTTAAACGACCTTCGGTACCATTCTTTGTAGTAATCAAAATAACACCATTTGCCGCACGAGAACCATAAATAGAAGCAGAAGCAGCATCCTTCAATACAGTGATATTCTCTATCATATTCGGGTTCACTTTATTCATGTCACCTTCAACACCATCAATCAAGACTAACGGATTACTACCTGCATCAGAAAAGGTTCCTTGGCCACGAATTTGAATAGCAGCTTGTTCAGCACCAGGATTAGCTGAGTTCTGTACAATTTGTAAACCTGGAACTCGTCCTTGTAACATCGAAGAAGCATTAGGAGAAACGCGCTTTGTTAAGTCTGCAGCATCTACACTGCCCACCGCTCCAGTAAGATTTACTTTTTTCTGTGTACCATAACCCACTACCACAACTTCGTCCAATGCCTGTGAGTCTTCGGTCAATACAACTTTCAGATTCGTTCCGGTCGCAGTTTTAG
>NZ_MNQN01000051.1:0-11632 GCF_001915455.1 Bacteroides sp. 43_46
CGCCAAATCGTTAATTTCACGATAAGGTTCATAAGTTTGCACACGGTACTCCAAATCATAGGTCTTGTCATACAAACTTTGCGCTATCATTCTGAAAAAGCTATTCTCCAATCCATCTATCTTACGTTGATCCACATCTGCACGAAGTTCGGAACAGAGTTCGTCGGCAAATACTTCCGTAAGTCCTGCTACAGGAGCAGCATTCCTATAAAATTCCATTTCACCGCAACTCACCACTCCACCGACAGCTTCATTCACCTCAAATCGGAAGGACTTTACCCCCTTCAGCGGTTCAGCGAAGCTTATCTTCGACGAAGAAGAACTACCAGCAAAGTCATACGATGCTATCTTTTCATAATTTTCTTTCTGCGCTGTGGAAACATATAAGTCGAACTTTTTCCAATTACCATTATCGCCTGAACCTCGAGGTTTATATACAAAATAATCCACGTCTTGAGGAGTTTCAAAAGTGTACTCAAGTTTCACAGGCAAAACTGTACCATACCACCGTGAGTGATACCAAGTGGACGCAGTTCCGTCAAATGACTTTTCAATACTCTCATCATCCGAATTAAATTCACTTGCCTTTCCACTGGCGATAGGCAAGAATATATCGCCGAGTTCAGACGGATCACCGGGCTTGTATTCTTTATCCCGATGTCCCTGGCGAAACATCAATGAGCGTTCGACCTTCTGATCCACAGAACGGAATACAACAGAGATATAGCGCACCGTATCATCTTCATTTCTTTCAATGCTGAAAGTACGTTCCGATTCCGCCATAGCCCGTACCTGTACTTGTTGCTTCATTTCCTTAATCCAATCAGCGTTTTGCGGAATTTCCACTTCATATTCTACGTTACTTACCACCTTGACGGTAACTACCGTATCTGTATAGTTCAAGTTGAGACGCTCATTCTCCAACAAAATATCCGGTTGCTCTCCCAATTGTTTCACGTGCACTTTTTGTTCAAGGCCTTCTCCTTTAACAACAATGTCTGTTTCACGCAAGTCTCTTCCCGTATTCTTTTCTACCGAAATAGACAACAAATCATCTGCTCCCTGAACCGTACACCAATTCCCGGATGAAGGCACACTGGCTTGCCAAGCAATGTTTGTATTCACTACAATAGAAGTATTTGCAGCCTCTTGTGCAAACACCACAGTGTCCTTCTTTATTTCCAAAAAAGGTTGCGGTTTGCTTTCCTGATCGGAACAAGATATAGCAAACAGACTCATCGCCCAGCTACATAATATCAAAATAATAATACTATATTTTTTCATGGTTTAAAATCATTTTAGTTATAAAATAAGGTTATTCAAGTACTTTCCTTTATTTGCGATTCAATGTCTCAATCACAAAATGATAAGTCAGCGAGCCTTCATTCCACATGGAGAAATTCGTTCCCCACAAATTGTTGTTCAGATTAAAATGCGCCCCTTTACGTTTATCAGGATAGTTGGTTGAATAATTCAACCCCTGAGCTTCTCCTACGTTGAGTAAGAAAGCTTCCTTACTGCTGATACGTATCGTTTCCCCGGAGGTTATCAAATCGACATAACGGTCTATCCCATGCATTTGCCGGTTACCTTTTTCCACCACATCCATCAAATCCACCCGTTCACCCATCTTCTCGGCTATCACCGATTCAATACCGGGCACCGTGAACGACAACCAATAAGATTCGGGCAAACGTACTGCCGGTTTACCATAAATGGTCAATGCCACTTCCGACCTTTTTCCATTCTTTGTCGTAAAACAGTTCACCTGTATTCGTTCGGGATATACACGTTTGTCCACTTTCTCATTTTCAGGAAACCTCAGTTCAGTGATAATACGTGTCCCCTTTTTCTCTTTACGTACCGATTGCGCCATTGTCTGTGCATAAAGCGTTACACTCACTGCATGTGATTCTTTCAAACCTCGTTTACCTAAGTCATCCAATGCCCAACCATACCGTGCACGAAGATATCTATTTTGAAAATCATCATAATCATCCCCATCAAACATTTGATAAGACAATCCCGCCAACGTCATTCCACCGGCTATCGGTTGTTCCCAACGCTTCCGTTCCATTGGTTTCATCTTTGAGTTATCCTCCAGTTTAACCTTATCCACTTCTGCGACTACTTCGCGCGCCTCTTTTTGCAAGGAAGCCGGAAGGAAAGCGATAGCACTATCGATATAATTATCAATCTCTTTCCATGAAGCTTCAGCCATACTGAATATTCCTTCGGAACGACCTTTGAGAAACTTATCCATATCATATTTGTCCCATTGACGAAGATGTGTTTTCACATCCACACCTTGCGTATGTTCTGCTATCAGACCTAATTCGGCTGCAAAGTCCAAAGCAACGTCACTATCTTTTTTGATTTTCCCTTCATTCAACCATTGAGAATACAACCGCGAGACAGCACGAAATTTAGCCATACGTATCGGTGCTCCACCATAACCAAATATCCACGTATCACCAATCTCAGAAGTAACAACCGGCAAATCCTTCTTTATCAGCAACAGTTCCCGGGCGACATCATTAAACGATGCACCTACAAGCTGAGCTTGAGGATAACGCTTACGCAAATCGGCATAAATCTTTTTCACACGTTCATAGCTATGCGGTCCGTGGTTGTCGCCCGTAAAATTAATACTGACAACTGTCTTTCCATCCGGCAATACTTCATCTTCTCCATAATCTTTCTGATAAACCAGCAACAAGTCATTACCAGAAGGACTGCGCCACCGACAGAAAGTAGGCACCGAAGGTAACGGACAAGCTGAATTAATTCCCACATGCAAAAGACGAATGCCTGCGTCATACATCGGATCGATGATACTACGAGTGTGTCCCGGCACATCAGTCATCTTTGCAGCAATAGTCTGCTTGTTGTATTTCTTATCCAAACGTTTGGAAAGCAACAAGCAGGTTTCAAACAGTTCACGCGTCATTGTCTCCGATTCCACAGTATAGGGAACGGAATTCCATACGATATCGCCACGACCAATGGCCTCCTCCAACTGCTTCACAGCCTCAGGAGATGCCGTGCGAAGATATTTCCAAATAAGCCATGAGCCGGTTGTCCATACATACCGATCACCAAAGCCGTCAGCGCGCAAGCGTTCACTAACTTCTATGGCTTTCGGAATAAAATCATGCACATACCTTTCGGTCACAACGGAACTAAGATCAGTAAATCCCACATCAAGGTGAGTTTTGAATGCAACGTAAACTTTCTCGATCTTCTCACCGGATACTTGAGCCATACAACCGGCTATACCTAAGAAGATGAAAAAAGTAAAAAGTGATATTCGTTTCATGTCATTGCATGTGTTTTAAGAAGATTGAATGGTATAAATACATTACTTATTCGTAAATCTAAACCAATTAAAGTCGGCATATCCGTTATTTCCTTGCGGCGTAGTATTGAAGTTGAACAATGCAAAACGATTGGCTGTCCACGGCAATCCCAATCCCATCTGCAATTCATTACCAATACGTTTATAATTCACACCATCCAGACTGTAATAGAACAAAGCCTTAAATTCTTTGTCTGTAGCACGTACGCGTATCCACAGTTTATCTCCATTGAAATGCTCTACGGTTTCGATATCCTTACCGTCATTACACATCACAATTTTGCGTCTACCGGATTCTTGTCGTATCGCAACATAGGCATAAGGAAACTCGAAGATTCCGAATCCGGCAATATTGCCATCTTTAAGTCCGGTCACTTCCATTTCTACCGAACCCTCGCAACTCGGTCCCTGAACACGTTGTGTCAATGTATTACGAGCATCTTTCAATGTAGAAGCTTGGGAAGCATACAGACGCATATATCCCTTACGTTCCTTCAAACTCCATCTGCTATTATCCGGATTATGATTCCATTGCCATTGCAGACCTAATTGAGAAGCATTGAACTCATCGGTAGTAGCCGGACTCTTTATCTTCGATTTTTTCCCGGTAGCAGGTTTAGGATAAGTGATAAGATCTTTTCCTTCATCACCCAGCATAGGCCAACCGTCTATCCATTTCACGGGCACAAGACACGGAACACGTCCTATCGGTCCTCTGTCCTGCATAATCATAAACCACCAGTCTCCATTTTTCAACTGTACCATCCCACCCTGATGAAGTCCGTTTTCGGGATATGAACTCCAATCGTTCATTATGAGTTTGTGTTCATAGGGACCATAGATATTATCCGAACGCAAGCAGATTTGCCATCCTCCCGTTCCCCCGGCAGGACAAGTAATATAATATTTTCCATTGATGCGGTACATATGAGATCCTTCCATACCGAAACCGCCTCCTAACTCATGTGCATTTTTAAAACCACCCTGCCATATCTTCACAGGTTTCCCTTTAACGGATTTCACGTCCGAGTTCAACTCTGTCAAGTATAGTGTACCTTGCCCGTGAACCACGTAAACCTTTCCATCTTCATCAAAGAATAACCCCGGATCATATAAATATTCAGGAAATATAGTACGTTCCCAAGGTCCTTTCACATCATCGGCTATACAAATAGAGAAATGCCCGGTTTCCCGTCCCCAACCATAGGGTGTACAGAAACCGACGTAAAATTTTCCGTTATGATGCCGTATCGTAGTTGCCCACGCCCCATTCAGATAAAGATTGCCACCCTGCATATCATATTTCGGATCCTCATCATAACGATCCAAAGCATATCCTGCCATTTCCCAGTTTACCAAATCTTCCGATACAGCAATAGGGCATCCCGGTACATAGTGCATACTGGTAGACACGAGATAAAACTTATCATCAACCCGGATCAGATCCGGATCGGGCCAGTCTCCCCACATGATAGGGTTCGTAAATGTTCCATTCTGATTATCCGGATTCCAAACAGTTGTTTGAGCGAAGGTGCAGTGCATTCCTGCACTACACACCAATCCTAAAAAAAGTGATTTATATATATTCATATACCTATTGAATTATTATTTAATAAACTCTGCATCCTCATAATAAGGAGCTACTTCTATCCCTTCCAACACGGCCCCGCAAGTTTCGGATTGTCGAAGTCCGAGCACCAATGTATTCGTTCCTCCCATGTTCAACCAACATTCCGGTAAGAAGAACTCCCGTTGCGGACCTTCTTCCCAATAACGTCCGATATTATGCCCATTCAACCACATATATCCTGTACCTGAAGCATTGATAATGGCTCTCCAAGGAATCCAGCATTCTTTTTCCGTTTTGGGCAGATCAAATGTTACTTTATACCAAGTCAATAAGGCATCTTGTTTACCTTTAGGCTGTATATTGTTTCCTTTTCGATGCAATGTACCATCGGTTTTCAATGTCACCACCTTCCAATTGTCACCGCCGGCGGTTTTCCCTCCACAATATCCTTGTGTCACTCCTCCAAGATCAAGCGCTACTTCCCACTTCAGAGGCTTCAGTATTTTCAGTTCACTGAACAAGCGGATTCCCTTTAACAATCCTCCTGCACCGCTACTATTACGCACCACAATAGCCACATTATTCTCTCCTTCATGCAGAAAATCTTTCATATTGGCTACAAACGGTTTGTCCCAAGCATCGTGGCTTGCCACTTCCTTACCGTTTACAAAAAGCGTACCCGCATCATCTACGCAAGCGAATTCTATCATTGTTTGCCCTTCGGTCAACATCTGACGTGTCATATCAATAGAAGTACGATAAATAGCCGTTCCTTCTTTCCCTTGCAACACCCATGCGGCAGGCCATTCCGGCTTCTCCAGTCCGGCTATTTGCAATGTAGCAAGATTGGCGATAGTACTTTGATCAAGCATGATGGTTTCCCAGCCTTCATTGTTAGACAGCAGTGACTTGATATCTTTGACATTATTTTCCACCTTTTTCACTTCCCATTTTTCGATAGGAAGGATAGCAGATTGCTTCTTGCCCAATCCGGCAGATTTCATTCCGCTCAATTCCTCCATCGGGCGATATCCATGAGCGTGTCCACGATTTTCATAGATGCTTACGATTTCATTGCTTCCCTCATGCAGTAGCCCATCTATGACAAATGTATTATCCAGTTCATCGGTAGAAGCCCTTTTAGCTATTTTTCCATTCACTTGTACATAAAGCGGATCAGCCGTAAACATCTCACAAACCAATGTTCCATATTCCTCTACCTCTTTCTTCGATAGTTTTACTACACTACGATACATGGAGTAACGACAATCGTTCACACCAATTTCTGGCAAAGAAACACCTTTACGCAGTGGTCGCCAGTTCCCCTGAAAGGTTTCATCACAACGTTCTGCCTGTGCAATTCGTATCGGCATAGGCATATTGACAGGACGTTCCGGCAAAGTCTGTTCTTTCGGATACCATTCACATTGTCCATTCGCCTGAGATAGTACCAGCACCTTGCTGTCCAATGGCTCAACCGAGCAATAAACATTGAATGCCGGCATACCTTTTATATGAAATTGAACGTTATCACGGAATGCTTTTTTCTTATCTTTATTAAATATAAAAATAAACAAAGTTCCCTCTTTTGTCCGGCGTACTCCAACGGTCAAATCCTTGATGTTGTCCGATGTAGTAAACTCTATCGCTTCACTTCTCGCTAATTGAGTACCAAAACGATTGACGAAATCCCCGACTCCTTTCACGGCAGCGAATTTCTCACCCACACCACCACTTTCTTTTAATGCAGCTCCGTAATCGTAGCTGGTAGTCATACGGCGAGCGCCCCAACCGGCTAGATTTGTTCCTCCGAAAAACATATAATAATTAAGTCCGGTAGAACCTCCGGCCATTGCCATCAATGCCATTCCACGCGCATGACGTCCATCCAAATAGCTGTCCTCACTCAATCCTCCACCTACCGTGGAAAACCAGCCACCCTGCAATTCACACACAAAAGCCGGTGCGTTAGGCTGTTGTCTCTTTAAATCTTCAATGCGGCTTTTCGCCTCCTGTATATTCCACCATACATATTGATTGTCCATATCGAACAACTGACTGATAACGGCATCTTTCGAGCCTCTTACCTCAGGTGTAACACAGGTAAACAGCGGTACCTCAATTCCATTGTTCGTGCAATAAGCTGCCATGTCGCGCAGCACCTCTTCTTTTTTCTCTGACTCCATGCCAAAGTAAATGTATTCGTTCTCGAGTTGCACCATGATAATTCCTTTCTCACCGGATTTCTTACGTGTAAGCTGCTCCTCGGCAAAAACCGGACAAACAGCATCGTACCAATGTTTGGTCCATTTCATGTGTTCGGGATGGTTACTGCGTAACCAAAAGCTAGTGTCATATTTTGCCGGACAAAACTTGGCAATCCATCTAGGATAACCTCCTCCTGCCCATTCTGCACAAATAAAAGGTCCCGGGCGGACAATGGTATACAGTCCGAACTCTTCGTGAGCCATCTTGAGCCACGCCTTCAGGTCGTCAAAATCACATTGCGAATAGTCCTTTACATTACGCGGCATAGTGCGCTCATGCCAATTCCACGGCACATAAGTCTCCACAGTGTTGAATCCCGCCTCCTTTATTTTACGGAAACGATCCCGCCATAACTCCTGAGGAACGCGAAAATAATGAAAAGCCGCACTCAAGATAAAAATATCTCGACCTTCTATCGTGAAGCAATGCTGATCGTAACGAATACGTTCCGGATGTGAGAATTGTTTAGCGGGAAGTTGTTCGGCATATAAATTAAAAGCAAAACAACATACGAGGATCGATGTTATCAATTTGTTCATGAAGTTCTATTGTTTAGACGAAAGGGAGGGAGACATGCCCCCTCCTTTCCATAAATAATAAGCAATAATTTCAGTTATTCTTATATATCAGCTATTCCTTGTCTTCGGGTCGGTAAATACCTTCCGGATCGTAAATCTCAGTTCTGACAGTATAGAATTCCAACTCAGCTAACGCAAAGTACACAGCATTGCCGGAAGTCTCGTCTGCACGATAACGGATGTATGAATAAGGCTGTCCTTCTGTCCCCAACGTAGGTGTGGTATAAGAAGCACCACCTTTGCCATCATCTTCTATTTCCGCAATCTTGTTCCACTGTTCACCGTCATTACTCCCTAATACGGTAATCTCCACAGGACATTGACCATACTTTCCATTACGATAGTAAGTTTGTATCTTAAACTGCTCTACAGGAGATGGAAGAGTGATATCTATATAGTGCGGAACAGTACCCGCATCATGCCAATCAGTATGAAAAAAGTTAGTGTAATTACCATCCACCAAATACTCTATATACTTTCCTTCATCCGGATCAGGTTTATTACAAAACAAGTTGTCTTTACTTAATAAAATTTTATCAGTGATTTCCTTCACCACCGGCTGGACAGGAAGTGCGGAAGCTCTTACTTCCAACTTCTCACCCACATCTTGGGTTGAGCTGACAGGTGTGGCATGGAATGTGTATTCACCATCTTTTGCCAACATACCCTCAATAAGCATAGTATCGCAAAAGACACTGGCATTCTTATTCACACGTTTGCCTGTGACAGGATGAGTATAGTCTATCTGTACATAGAACAGGTTGGAATCGACGGGAACTTCCCATTCCAGCAGCACTCCTCCTTCAAGAGGCGTTGCTGTCAGATTGCTAATAGCCGACGGTAAGACAGCTGCCTTGTCATCATCGTCGTTACAAGCAGATACCATAAATATGGCGGCTAAACATGCCATGAAAAAATATTTCTTTTTCATCGTAATTGCTATTTTAATGATTAATAACCCGGATTTTGCACAATCAACGTATTCTTATTCAATTCCGAATCTGCAATCGGAAGCAGGTAATGAGTCGGTGAAGTGAACTTCCAAGCACGATCTACTACCACTGGACGGAAGAAATCCTCATCCGACACACCATCTGTATTAAGAGCAGACGGATTGTGGCCTAAGACATGCTCCAATTCTTTCCACCTTGCCATGTCCCAACGGTAGTGTCCTTCGAAACTCAACTCGATGATACGTTCTTGACGAATTATTTCAATTAGCTTATCTTTTGTCAACGTAGCAATTCCTTCCCATGATTCTTCCACAGTCGGTATGCCGGCATGTTCCCTTATCTTGTTCAGTGCTGTCTTGGCAATGTTTAATTCACCTGCTTCTGCTGCAGCTTCTGCAAGATTCAAATACAGTTCACCCAAGCGAATAACAGGCCACGGATAATTCTGGAACCCGTTGCGGGTATCATAAGTAGGCGTGCACCATTTCTTTACTAAATATCCACTCAATGAAAAGTCCGTAGAACGGTTTTGTTTTCCATGATTGTCTGATTTACGGAACATAGTAACAATTCTACCTTCATTATATCCTTCACGCTGCATTTCAAAATATCCGTTATGGAATGAAACCCATGAATAGAAACGAGGTTCACGTTTCAAGTTGAGGTTACACGTGGTACGTCCTTCATACTGTCCTATCTTAAAATAATCATCAGGAGTGTAGTATTTCGGATCTTCGTCAATCGGGAGTCCGTTTTCTGTATAGAATACTTTCACAAAATCCAATGTAGGACCTACTCCATTCCAGCTATTACCTCCATTCACCGGATCACGCGGAGCGGATTGGTTTTGTGGGTCATAAACACCTTCCGTACGGGTATCCGCCCAAATGACTTCCATATTTTTCTTATCCATAATTTGCATCTTCAAAGCATATTGGATTAAATCCTTGGGCCAACATTCTTCAGGAATTTCGCTTTCATTAGCAATCTGAAACTGGGTGTATTTCTGTTCATCCGCCAGCGTCAACGCTTCTTGACAAGCCGTAAGCGCAGTATTCCATTTAGATGGATTATAATCCAACGGCATCAATGGCTCATTTGTCTCCGGATCGTAAAGAGATGAGTTGGCATAAAAACTATTGCCATTGAAAAGAGGAGACGCCGCATACAAATAAAGCCTTGCTTTCAGTGCTTTGGCAGCCAGTTGTGTAGCTCTGCCATAGTAGGATGATGATTGAACGGCAAGCAATCCGTTGTTGCAAGCTTCGTCATACTTGTCGGCAATCCATTTTACGCATACGTCAAACGGACTTCGCTTCAGTTTCTCCGTGCTACTTACACTAACCTCGTGATCCATAATGATAATCGGACCATATGCACGTAGTAACATGAAGTGATAATACGCAATCAAAAAATTAGCTTCTGCCTTATATATGATTTTCAGTTCTTCTTCCATACGTGGTACAGCATCGACATTGTTTATCAGCGTATAACAACGACGTATACCGGCATACATACGACTCCAATACGCGAACTCACCTATATTGGCCGCGGTATGGGTTCCCTCAAGAAATTTCCGGTCATAATCGGTAAGACAATCACCTCCTTGATATAAATAGCACCCCCTGCGTTCTTTGGGCATAAAAGCATAACAAGAATACAAATAGCGTTCAGCTGCATTTTTATCTTTAAATGCAGCTTCCTCAGTCGGACGTTCATCAGGAACGATGTCCAAATAGTCGCAAGAACTTATCCCTGCTACCAGAAAAATAAGCAATAGAGCTTGGTATAGTTTGTTTTTCATAAATCCGGTTTATTTATTGATTGAAAATTGAACACCCACATTAAACACTCGTTGAGTCGGATAAGACAATCCACTACCGCTTCCCATTTCAGGATCCCAATATTTGAATGGAGAGAATGTCAACAAGTTAGATCCTCTCAGATAAACACGGAAAAACTTATGGTTGAATCCGACCTCTAAGTTTTTCAACTTAAGGAATGCACCGTTACGTTGCCAGTATGTAGATGCTTTTGTATTGTTTTCATTGTCACGTTTACTGAGACGCGGATATTCAGCATAGATATTTTGGTTAGTTTCACTCCAATAGTCATCAGCTATGAACTGCAATACATTACGTATACCTTCAGCACCAAAAGGATGGATACCATTCATCATAATAGACACACGAGCTGCACCTTGAAAGAAGAAAGAGAAATCAAACTTCTTGTAACGGAATGAAGGACCGAAACCATATACTATTTCAGGAGTTGTCGGCATACCTGTATATTGACGGTCGTTTGAATCGATAACATTATCATAATTACCGTTTACGTCCGGCAAGTTCTTGTATTTGATATCACCTCCGCTCACCCAGCCTCCAAGGTTTTGTTTCGGATTACGTTGCACCTCGGAATCATCGATAAAGAGACGTTCGGCAATGTACAAAAGCTGTTGGTCAACAGAATGTCCCACACGTGAGATATTGGGATATTTCTGGAAATCCGGCTCGTCATATTCAAGCACTTTGTTATGGGCATACGTAAATGTTCCCTTGAATGACATATCGAAATCGTTATTGAACCTCTTCACATAGTCGATAGAGAAATCAAGTCCCTTATTTTCCACTTTACCAAGATTACCATACATTTTTGTCGCAAGGTTCATCCATTTATCCTTTCCATTCGTACCCCAGTAGTCCGGAATCTGTTGACGCTCCATAAAGATATCATTACGTATTTCCTTGAAGATATCGAACGTTATGTTCAGTTCATTCTTGATACCCAAGTCGATACCAAAGTTCCATTTGCTACCTACTTCCCATGTAATATCATTGTTGGCATAACGGATATATTTCGGACCATTTTTTGAAATGTTTTGATCTCGGCCTGTTGTATATCCCAA
>NZ_MNQN01000051.1:11660-14909 GCF_001915455.1 Bacteroides sp. 43_46
AGTTTCAAATTACTCACCACATCAGAGAACTTTTCAAAGAACTTTTCACGACTGATATTGTATCCTATTGCCACGGAAGGGAAGAAACCAAAACGGTTTCCTTTAGCAAAGTTCTCGCTACCATTGTATCCGAAGTTCAATTCAGCCATATAGCGGTAATCATAAGCATAAGTGACGCGACCGGCAAATCCTTGCTTGCGTTGCGGAAGCGACTCAATGAGATCCTCAGGAGCGTTACCGTTGTATTGGTCTTGATTGTAGAGGAACATTCCGGATACATTGTGCACCGTATTGAACGTACGATTATAATTAATCATTGCCTGAATATAGAGTCGACGGTCACCACTCGATTTATTCGAGGTCTGCAATACAGTACTTTGTTCAGAACCAATTCGATTCAACGTGTAGTCCGATAAATTGTCAGTATTATAGTTTATTACCTGAAACTGATTGTAACCGGCCGAACGATCGGTGTTAGTACTACTCCAGTTTTTGAACGAGAACAAAGCTTCTGCAGAAAGGCCTTCGGTAATGAAATCAAGTTTTTGCTCAAATTTCAGGTTGGCCATAACTGTACTTTCAAATTGTGACTGATATCCTCTTGCCATTTCAGCGTATGGATTACGGAAGCCACTATTATATTTACCACCGGATTTTCCACCCCAACGAATGATCCGGGAAACGTACCGGAAAATCAACCGGATTGGATTCCATAACCATACCAAACAGATCACTCGTATTAGAGGTAGGACCAGAATAGTCCCTCAGTTGCACATTCAAGTTCAACGACAGTTTACTTGATTTAGATAAATTCAGATTGAAGTTATTTTGGAACACATATCGCATGATGTTGAGGTTATTTT
Organism: Bacteroides sp. 43_46; assembly: GCF_001915455.1. NCBI lineage: Bacteria > Pseudomonadati > Bacteroidota > Bacteroidia > Bacteroidales > Bacteroidaceae > Bacteroides > Bacteroides sp. 43_46. Next base: position 12,524 of record NZ_MNQN01000051.1, read on the forward strand.
TATAACTAAAATCATCGGTATTACGCAACACACCACTATCATGGTTGACAGACACACTGCTAAAATAATCTAATTTTTTGGAACCACCGCGAATAGTAACATTGATATTTTGATTCATAGCCCCGCTACGGAACAATTCATCATACCAATTCACGTTAGGATAAATAAGCGGATCCAATCCTGCCCTTGTACCGGCAATCTTATTGTCGGAATAAAGCACCTCACCTGTACCACGTGTCAACACGGCTTCATTGTACATCTCCATATAACGCACACCATCAACAAACTTCGGCGTTTTGGTATGGGTGGAATACGCGTTTTCTAAACGAATATTAACGATAGCTTTGTCACTTTCACGTCCCGATTTGGTTTTGACAATCATCACACCGTTTGCACCACGTGAACCATAAAGCGCTGTAGCCGTTGCATCTTTCAACACGGAGAAACTCTCAATAACTTCCGGATCGATAGCATTCAAGTCACCGCTCGAAGCTTGCACACCATCAATGATAATCAATGGACTCCTTGTGCCATTGAAAGTAGAAATACCGCGAATCCAAAAGTCGGCCCCATCAGCCCCCGGTTCACCGGAACGCTGTACGGCAACCACACCAGCCAAACGTCCGGCAAAACCTGTAGACAACTGGGAACTGGGAACTTTCAGTTCGTCAGGCTTCACCATCTGTACCGAACCAACTACTGATTCTTTCTTTTGCGTACCATAGCCTACTACGACCACTTCATTCAACGTTTGTGAAGATTCCTTCATGACTACCTTAACAAACGTGCCTACCGTAGCTTCCACATTGACCGGATCATATCCTATATAAGAGATACTCAATGTCACTTTCTTAGCAGGTACTGTCAACACGAAGTTGCCATCAATATCAGTGATGACACCGGTCTCAGTATGTCCCTTCAAAACTACGGACGCACCGATAACAGGTTCTCCATTTCCATCCCGGACAGAACCCTTAATCTGGTATTTCTCATTGCTTACATTACTTACTTCTTCTCTCCGCTTCAACACGATATCTGTGCCATTTATCACATAATCCACCTGAGAATTCGCAAATATTCCATTAAGAACTTCGGACAAATTCATTCCTTTAGCAGAAAAAGAAATCTTCCGCTTAACGTTAAAATCTTTCGTATTATAAAAGAAATTGTACCCCGTTTTTTTTTCGATTTCCTTGAGTGCTTTTTCAATAGTCACATCCTGAAAACGGAATTCCATAGCCGCATTTTGAGAATGAACGGTCTCAGCATACGAAATCCCAATGGACATGAACATAAACATAATAAAGAACCTCATAAACAAAGGGATTTTACCAATTGCCCATAAAAAAGTATTTTTTCGGACATTTTTTTGGTTGTAATTACATAAATACATAACTTTAAAATGTGATTTAAGATTGGTAAAAAATGATTGTTGCTTGTTGGCAGACAAGCGATCTCGTTTTTTCAATATAGAAAAGCATGGCAGTGCTTTTCTATATTTTTTTGTTTCTTTTTTCAAGTTGGTGCTTTCATAGTACGTCAATAATTAAGATGATTAATATAATTCTATTGTTGCTTTAGCTCCGTCGTTTCCCGGACTATTATTCTTTACAATACGATAATTAAACCGACAAGAAATAGAAAGATTCTTTATAATCTGTTCCACCCCCTGATTTTTAATTGTGCCGGTGAAACGACTATTTTGCAATTCGTCATTGATAATACGGAATGTCACGTGGTATTTTTTAGATAAGATATCAAGCGCTTCTTGAAGCGGACAATCTTCAAGAACAATTTTTCCGTCTTTCCATCCTATTTCTCTTTCTATATCAACTTCCTCCACTTTAGATTTCCCCGTTTCAGCATCATAAGAAATCTTTTGTCCCGGCTGTATCAACACAGCTCTTTCTTTTTTATCAGCCGTTCGGCTAATAAACTTAACCGCCCCGCTAACCAGTGTCGTACTTGCTCCTTGCCTGTTAGTCTTGACATTAAATTCTGTTCCCAACACTTCAACTTCAGCCTCTGAAACAGTATGAACAATGAAACGTTTACCATTTTGCTTACGCACCACGAAGTAGGCTTCTCCATCTAAATACACCCTGCGTTCCTTAGCAAAGTGAGTGGGATACTTTAGTTTCGCTTGAGAATTTAAATAAACCGTACTGCTGTCCGGCAAAAGCACAGTACAAACTTCACTGTCATTTCCGCGAGCTTCCATCCACACAATGGCATCATTTCCATCACTGTTATCTGAAAACCAATAAATAGTAGTCAGAATAAGAACGGGGAGAGCTAATATGGCAGCAACCTTTCCTATATATCGCCAAATGCGTTTGTGTTTCCGCCGTTCCACTTGTCTCCAGAAATTCTGTAACGCCTGCTG
>NZ_MNQN01000052.1:0-11310 GCF_001915455.1 Bacteroides sp. 43_46
AGAGTATTTTTCCTCCAATTAATTTGCATCTTTCAATATATTATCCGAATATTGCAGAGATGAAAAAGCACACTATGAATCCAGTTGATGAAAAAATCATAATAAAAAAGCTAAAGGCAGGAGACAACGAGGCATACAAGTATTTGTATGACTATCATTATGTTGCTCTCTGCAAACTTAGTTATTATATGCTGAAGGATAAAATACAAGCAGAAAGTATAGTCAGTGATGTTATTTTTCACTTATGGGAGATTAGGGAGAATCTGGAACTTGTTCCTCCTCTACGTAATTACTTAATTATAGCCGTACGTAATAAATGCCTGAATTATCTGGCTCTCAAACAACAAGAAGTGGAAATCCGTTTTTCTGTTATGGAACGGGCAGGAATCCAACTGCAAAATATCATCCCAGACAATCAGCAACCTCTAGGGACGCTAATAAAGAAAGAACTGGAACATAAAATTCAGGAAGTGATTCAAAAACTTCCCCCTGTCTGCAAGCAGGTATTTATGATGAGCCGCTTCCGAGAGATGAGCTACGAAGAAATTTCTCAGGAACTTGGCATCTCCGTCAATACGGTTAAATATCACATAAAGAACGCATTAGTAGTACTCAAGAAAGAATTTGGAACTTTTTTATGCATTTTTCTCGCTTTTTACCCTACCCTCTTATTCTAAAAAACTGTAGTATATATAAAGGCAATCATTATTTATGGATGAACAATCACTACATACAGACACAGTCCACGATTGGATTACCGGATATCTGACCAATAGCCTGACACCGGAAGAAATGCAATCATTTCAAGAATGGCTGAATGCCTCGGAAGAAAACAGAAAATATTTCTCCGATATACAGGAGGTATGGATAGCCGCCTCGAATGAGGCAGACGATGTTCATAGCTTCAACAAAGACAGAGCTTATCAACTATTCCTGAGACGAACCGGAGAAACTACCCAACAAGGTATCAATAAACGCAAGGCTTTCCAACTTCGCCCATGGATGTATGCTGCCGCGATGACTATCATTGTCTTTATTTGCGGAACGATTGCTTTCCAGACAGGAAAGAGTGTTATCCGCAAGCAGTTAACCCAAATTTCCATTGAAGCCCCATACGGCTCAAAAACCAAATTATATCTTCCGGACGGGACGCTGGTCTGGCTCAATGCCGGTTCGAAGATGAGTTATGCGCAAGACTTCGGTATCAACGAACGGGCACTGAATCTTACCGGAGAAGCTTATTTCGAAGTAACCAAGAATAAACATATTCCTTTTAAAGTACATACTGATGAACTGGACGTAAAGGTATTAGGAACCAAATTCAATTTCAGAAATTATCAGGATGATCTGGAAGCGAAAGTTTGTTTGCTCGAAGGTAAAGTGGCTCTCAGCACCCAACAAAAGGAAATGATACTTCACCCGGATCAGCAAGCCCTATTAGACAAGAAGACCGGAAAATTATTGATTTCAAGTACTAAAGCTGCTTACAGTGCCGAATGGACAAACGACCGTCTCTATTTCGACGAAGCGTTGCTCCCCGATATTGTGAAGGAACTGGAAAGAAGCTACAATATAAAAATCACTATTGCAGACGCTGCGCTAAACTCCGTCCGTTTCTATGGTAATTTCCGCAGAAGGGAACAGAGTATCCGGGAAATTATGGATGTACTATCATCTACCGATAAAATGACTTATTCCATTGAAGGAAAAAATATTGTGATCACACTTCCTGAATGAAACAGAATGTTAAACCTTTTAAAACTTAAAAAGAATATGAAAAGCAACTTTGAAAAAACATGATTTTACTCTCCCTGATAGAAATAAAAAAAGGTCAGGTTCCTTTCCAACCCCTGACCCCTTTTGACTTTCTGTCTTAAAAGCCACAGTGACTTTATTGATGAAAGCTTAGGCAAATATAAATAAAATCCTAAACTTCTCATCCTATTTATCAATTATTTATTCATTGACTTATGAAAACTAAGAAAAAAGTTTTTTTCATGGTCCTGCTCATGCTATGTCTTCATCTGAGCTCATTTGCGCAGCATATCAGTATGCAGTTGAAGAACGTGACAGTAAAACAGGCCATTGAAACCATACAGAAGCAGAATGGATATTCATTTACATTTGCGGCAAGCGATCTGAATACCCAGAAGATTATTACGGTAACAGCCAGGAACCTACCTATAGAGAAGGTAGTGGAACAGATTTTAATAGGACAAAATGTTAGTTTTACAGTTCAAGGTAAAGACATCATTATAAAAAAGAAAAGTAACCAAGCCGCACAACAAAAGAAAAAAAGTACGATCAGCGGAATAATCACAGACAATTACGGAGAACCGATCATCGGTGCCAATATCAAAGATAAAAATGGTACAAATGGGACTATCTCCGATATTGACGGAAAGTTTCAACTCACTGTCGACGAAGGTAGTAGCGTGCAAATATCTTACTTGGGATATCTGACGCAGGAAGTGAATACCAGGAACAAAACGCATCTGGCTATCTCAATGAAAGAAGACGCACAGGCGTTGGATGAAGTTGTCGTTGTGGGGTACGGAACGATGAAGAAAAGAGACTTGACCGGTGCTATTTCTTCTATCAAAATGGATGAAACTCCCGTGCAGACCTTCACGACGGTCAGCCATGCGTTAGCCGGAAAAGCAGCAGGTCTGCAAGTAGTGCAGACGAGTGCACAGGTAGGCGGCGGCAGTAGTTTCAATATACGTGGAGCAGCCTCTGTCGGCGCCGGGAACGATCCGCTTATCATCATTGACGGTTTTCCCGTTTCTTCCAGTTCTACGCTTGGTTCAGGCAATCGTTACGAAGCGGGGCAAACCGATAATATTCTCGAATCTATCAATCCGAATGACATTGAGTCGATAGAGGTTCTGAAAGACGCCAGCTCTACCGCTATCTACGGTGCAAGGGCCGGACACGGTGTGATTATCGTTACTACCAAACGGGGAAAAGAAGGAAAAGCAAGCGTCAACTACTCAGCCAATGTCTCTGTGCAAAGAATGAAAAACTCATTCAAGATGTTGAACGGACAGGACTATATGTATCAGACCAACCGATATTATCACGAGCTATGGCTGAAAGAAAAAGGAGAAGGCATTTACGAGGATTATATGATTCCGAATGATGATGCGGCGGACTTTAAGCCCAGATACTCGAACGACCAGATACTCAACGCGCCGACAGTTCCTTGGTTTGACGAAATCACACGTACCGGACTTATGCACCAGCATAATGTTTCTATAAACGGCGGAACGGAAAAAACGAAATATATGGCTTCTATCAACTACCTCAACCACTCCGGTGTAGTGAAAAATAATGACATGGAGCGCTTCACTGCAAAAATAAATCTAGACCAGCAGATTTCCAAGTACGTAAAGGCCGGATTGTCTTTCAATATTAGCCGTAATAACTACGATAATGTACCTTTGGGAAACGGCGAGAATGAAAATTCCGGTATCATTACTGCTGCTGTTGCTTTCAACCCGACTGTTCCCGTCAGAGATGAAAAAGGAAATTATTCGACCAATCCTCAGATGCCTCAACTCCCGAACCCGGTGTCTCTCCTCGAAATTAATGATAAAACTGTAAAGGAACGATTGTTGGGTTCGGCTTATATAGAAGTGGAACCCATCAAGGGACTGAAACTAAAAGCCAATTTGGGTATCGACCGAAAATATCAGAAACGAAAAACTTATCTTCCGAAAACCACTCAATACGGGGCGGCAGTCAACGGTCAGGCATATTTAGCCCAGGAAGATAACAACGACTATTTAATGGATCTGACAGCCAATTATCAAAAAATATTTGGTGAACATAGTTTCAATGTTCTTTTCGGTTATTCCTATCAGAAGTTCAACACCGAAGGAATGAGTGCAGGTAATCAAGATTTTATCAATGATTCATTCCTGTACAATAATCTGGGAGCAGGAAACTATAGTCGACCGCCGGTAGGTTCGTACGCTTCGGTAAGCAGCTTGAGTTCTTACTTCGGACGTTTCAATTATTCGTGGAAAGAAAAATACCTGCTCACTGCCACCATTCGTGCCGACGGCGCCTCCAACTTTGCCAAAGGACATCAATGGGGTTATTTCCCTTCCGTATCCGCCGGCTGGCGCTTCTCCGAAGAAAAATTTATCAAGAGTTCTTCCTCTGACTTTCTTTCGAATGGTAAACTACGCTTAAGTTGGGGACAAACCGGTAATTATAATGTAGGCAACGGAGCTCTCGACTATTATGGAGCAGACCCGTGGTATGGCAGCCAATTCGGTGATTCACAGCACGTAGGTATCTATGTATCACAATTAGGTAACCCGAACCTGACATGGGAAACGACAACCGAATTTAATATCGGTCTGGACTTGGGATTTTTCAACAATCGGATTAACCTAACTGCCGAATATTTCCAGCGTACGATCTCCGATTTGCTGGTGAAGAACAAAACGATTCCCCATTATAATGAAGTAAAAACCATTGCAGCCAACATTGGTTCGACTCAAAGTAACGGTGTGGAACTGACTCTGAACACGCAAAATATACAGACTAAACAGTTTACATGGAGTACTGATTTAACTTTCTCAACGTATAACGACCGTTGGAAAGAACGAGATCCGAACTGGAAACCTGCTGCCTATCAGAAGGAACAAGACCCGATTCGCGGAGTCTTTGCCTATGTAGCCGACGGACTGTTACAACCTGGTGAGGAAGCCCCCGCCCACCAGCCGCAACTTCTTCCCGGACAAGTGAAACTTAAGAATATAAATGGAGATGATAAACTGAATGAGGAAGATATGGTCTTAATCGGACGCAATGACCCCAAATTCATTTTCGGTTTCAACAACAATTTTTCTTATAAGAATTTCGACCTTAATATATATATGTATGGACAGGTAGGTAAAATTGCCGGAGCAAACAGTTATTACGACGCCTGGGGATCTTACGGAAACCGCATCAAACTGGGACAGAATGTACCTGTCTCTTTCAAGGATGCCTGGAGTTCGGACAACCAGACAAGTACACGCCCCAGCTTCATCGAGTCGGCTTATGGTACCGGTGATCTGTTTCTCCAGAAAATTTCATTCCTGCGTATCAGAAATATCACATTAGGCTACACCGTGCCAACCAGTAAAAGTATCTGTAACCGACTGCGAGTGTATGCTGACGTCAACAATCCATGTGTATGGACCAACTGGAAAGGCCAAGATCCGGAAACGGACAGTAACACGAATGCATATCCCAACGTCACTAGTTTTAGTATCGGAGTAGATATTTCATTCTAAATAAACCTAAAAAGAATTGAACATGAAAAGAATTACAAAACTTATATATCTTGCTCTCGGAAGCTGCCTCATCGCAGGACTAAACGCTTCGTGTGAACTCGTCTCCGAGAACTATGGTGATATCAACACCAGTATCTTCCCCAAAACGGCAGAAGACGCTGACGCTATCACAACGTCTGCCGCATACGCCACCTTTAAAAATAGTGGCTATGGAGGTCTGTTCAATATAGCAACAGGCATACAAATCGTCAGCGACGAAGCAGGCGATTACGGAATGTGCAACTGGGGTTGGGACCACATCAACTATGCCAACTGGAACACCCTCAAGATATCCGGTTCCGGTAGCTGGCTGACTGTTGAGAGCTACGCCTATGTAAACGATATCAGTAAAATGACTCTGACTATCGACCGGTTGAACGATATTGAAATGGACGATGCCCTCAAACAGCAATACATCGCCGAACTTCGCATGGGCAGGGGGTGGCTGGCATACCTTCTCTATGATTTCTACGGTCCAATCCCCATTGCCGACCTGGAAACACTCAAGAATCCTATGGCTGAGAAAATTCTCCCCCGACTCAGCGAGGAAGAAATGCAGACATATATCGAGACTGAACTTACAGAAGCAAGCAAAGTACTGCCTGCCAACTACAAAAAGGGAGATAAGAACTATGGTCGTTTTACAGCCGGATTGGCACATACTGTTTTGCTAAAACTCTATATGCTGACCAAGCAATGGGACAAGGCGGAAGCAGAGGGACGCGAACTGATGAAACCTGAATATGGCTTCGAACTTGTGCCCGAATACAAAGATATATTCACGCTGGCAAATGAGAAGAACCCGGAAATTATCTGGGCTTGCCAATGTGCCAAAGGATACCAGGAACATAAATGGCAACCTCATGTATTACCCAACGACTATAATTTCACTTCTTATCTGGATAAAATGACCAAATGGAACGGATATAAAATCTCATGGGATTTTATGCAGACCTTTGATCCGGCAGACAGACGTTTGCTGACGATTGCATACGAATATACCAGTAAAGACGGAGTGGTACATAATGAAAAGAATGACAGACCGGATCCTTCCGCTCAATTATATTTAGGAGCAGTTCCATTGAAATATGAATTTGATCCGGATTGTACGGGAGAAGATTCACAAATAGACTGGATTATCTACCGGTATGCCGATGTGCTCACTTTGACAGCAGAGGCTATTGTACGCAACAAGAATGCCGTAACGCAGGAAGCTGTTGATTTGCTTAATGAAGTGCGTACCCGCTCGCTTCCGGGCAAAGGATACAGCCTGCAAGATTTGAACAGTGTGGACAAATTTCTGAAAGCTGTATTGGACGAAAGAGGTTGGGAGTTATATTTCGAAGGAAACCGCCGCCAAGACCTGATCCGCTATGGATTATTTGTGGAAGCTATCAAGAAGAAGGCTCAATCAATGGGTAAACAAACGCTTGTGGATGAAGACCGTTACCGCTTCCCTATTCCACAAGATATTATTGACGAAGGTCAGGGAATAATCAAACAGAACCCCGGTTATTAATCACTGAAAAGAAAAAAACATGAAAAAGTTAATTTATAGCATCATCGGGCTACTAATGTTCGCCGGTTGCGAAGATGATTATAAGACCGACATCACAATTCCAATGTCGGGCATATATCTGAGTTCTCCCGCCGAAGGAGCAACTATGGACTTAAATGATGAAAGTAAAGATTCATACGAGTTTACTTGGGATAAGGCTTCGGAACAAGGTTCCGTACTGATATTCAGCACTACCAAGGACCTTGTGAAACAAGTTACCGTAGAAGCAGGGACAGGAAAAAATTGCAATATATCAGCACTGGTTATCAACCAATTACTTTCCAAGTTAGATATTAAATCCGGAAATGAAAGACTCATTTACTGGACTGTAAAAGATAAAAATAACCAGACTGCCGCCGCATCAGAAGTTCGTACGCTACAAGCCAGACGAATGAAAAGTATCTTGCTTGCTCCTGAAGATATGTCGACAGCCACTTTGTTGGCAGACGCTACACAAACCAAAATAAAATTTGAATGGGATGCTTCAGGAATCGGTAATGATACAGAGTGTACGGTACTTCTTTCTTTAGATCCGGAAATGGACAACTTCGTAGAACTGCCGACCAAAGGAACAGGAAATATATCGATCACCCACGAAGAAATGGAACAGACAATCGAAAAACTGTCTATCAAGCGTTACCAGACCAATACTATTTATTGGAATGTACGTAACAATGCAGATCAGTCACTTATTTCGCGTGTCGCCAACACATTATACACAAACGACATGATGCGTTTGGTTGACAAACGTGGAGATGAGACGATCACTTATCCCGTAGTCCGCGTGACATTCTCCGACGGAACTTCGCAAGTGTGGACAGCCCAAAATCTGAATACTACCAAATACCCGGATGGAACGGAAATCGAAGCCGAATATTACAGATATGCTCCCGAATCCCTTGGAGAAGACTGGATCAAAGCAATCGGTACCTATTACAGTTTTGTGATTCGCGACCGGATTATCCCGAAAGGCTGGAGAATACCGACCGAAGCGGAATGGAATTATTTATTCTCTGAAGCCGGAAAGAATGGCGGGTATAATGTTCTTAAAGATCCTGTCTATTATTATAAAGATCCTACCGGTCAGGAACATTTGAATGAATGGGGACTGAGCTTTACTTCAGCAGGTACATGGAACTTGGATAGGGACGCAATCGAACTGGCCCAGGAAAAATTCTACTTTATGGCCGCCGACTTGGGCGATCCTGCAACCTGGAACGATCCCTGGCGAGCTTTAATCCATGACAACAGCGAAACATTATGGGTATCCTGGGCTAAAGGAACCGTCATGCGCTATATCTATGCAGAATAACTAATAAAACATGAATCATTATGAAAAGATATTACTTTCAAATATTACTGGCGTGTTGTCTGACGCTATTTGCCGGATGTTCCGATTCCGATTCGGAATCCGGTCAGAACGGCATACCCAAAGGTTCAAAAGCTATTGACCTGCAACAAGACAGAAGTGGTCTGCTACGTAATCCCTGCATGGGTTGGGGACTTTATGACGATGCAGTCGGCAATGTAGCCAACGCAGAAGAGTATTGGGCTGCACAAGATGAAGCTGCACGTAACTATGCATCTTTCTTCTATATACGCTGGCGTTGGTCGGAAATGGAACCGGAGGAAGGAAAATATGCCTGGATCTACGACGAGAACTATAAAAAGCTGATTCAAGGAGCGCTCGACCGGGGATTGAAGTTATGTTTCCGTATCTATGACAACGGACAGGACAACATCCGCCAAGGTACTCCCGAATATGTCCGTGCCGCAGGTGCCCAAGGATATGAAGTCGAAGGACAAAATAACGCCAAACTATGGACTCCTTATGCCGACGACCCTATCTTTCAGCAGAAATATGAAAAGTTTGTCGCAGCATTCGCCAAAGAGTATGATAACCCGGATATCGTAGATTTTATCGACGGGCACTCTTTAGGCTGGTGGGGCGAAGGCTCACATATCAAGTACCTAAATTCTGACAAGAAGAAAGAGACTTTCGACTGGTTTACAACGATGTATTCCAAGAACTTCAAGAATATCATTCTGGTATTACCTTATAATAGCGAAATCGGATTCAATACGGAAAAAGAAATCGCTATCGACCAAAAAGGGTATGGATTGCGCAGAGACGGTCTGGGAAGTATGTGGTTTACTGAAAATGACGAGAAAGTAGCGAACGAGATGTATGGAAAAGTTTTAATGGTGGGCGAATGTGCTTACTGGGGAGGATATACGGCTGCTTACGAACCTTTCAAAAATGACACAAAATATTCCTTCAAATCATGGAAGGATGTATATAATCAGAGTTTCGACCATGCCCAGACTTATCATTTCAATACACTCGACCTAAGGACGATTACCGAAACAAAGGGCTGGACGGGACTGGCACCGGAACTTGTCCGCAAATTTGTTCTGAACGGCGGATACAGGGTATATCCTACTTATGTAATCATGCCTTATGAAGCCTCAGCAGGCCAAACCGTATCTATCTCCCACTCATGGAGAAACACCGGATATGGTTACTTGCCGAATAACATGAAGAATTGGAACTATAAGTACAAACCGGCCTTTGCCTTGTTCGACGAGAGCGGCAAACTGGTAAAATCATGGATTGACGAGGATGCCGAACCTTCGCAATGGTTGTCTAACCAACGGAAAAACTATACTTACGAGGTTTCCCTCGACGGTATTTCCAGAGGCAATTACCAATGGGCGGTAGCTATTGTCGACAAGACCAAAGATAACCAACCGGGTATCAATATCGGTATCAAAGATAAGGAGAAGAAGGATGGGTGGACGTTTATCAGTGAGATGACAATTAAATAAATGAACCGATAAAGCATGAAACATATACATTTATATCTATTTGCACTTATCTCCGTGATCCTTACAAGCTGCTCACACGCCTGTCAAAAGGTAGAGTTGCAGGAAGACACCGTATCATTGCTTCGCAACCCTTGTATGGGTTGGGGAGTATATGATGACGCTAATGATGAAGTACAAAACGCGAATATTTACTGGGCTGCCCAAGACGAGGCAGCCCGTCAATACGCTTCTTTCTTTTATGTACGTTGGAGGTGGTCGGACATGGAACCGGAAGAAGGCAAATACGCCTGGCTGTATGATGAAAATTACAAAAAACTGATACAGGGTGCCTTAGACCGTGGATTGAAACTCTGTTTCCGTATTTACAACAACGGACAGGATAACCTGCGTACCGGAACTCCTGACTACGTACGCCGTGCCGGAGCAAAAGGATATACTGTAAAAGGATTGAAAGGTGATCTTTGGACACCTTATCCGGATGATCCGATTTTTCAGGAAAAACTGGAAAAGTTTGTCGAAGCCTTTGCCAAGGAATATGATAATCCGGATATTGTAGACTTTGTAGACGGATATAGTCTTGGTTGGTGGGGAGAATGTCACCATGTGATCCTGCAAGACCAAAACAAATTCGAGCAAGTGTTCGACTGGTTCACAACCCTCTATTCCACTCACTTCAAAAATGTGCTTCTTACGCTCCCCTTCGGCAGCCAAATCGGTTTCGACACCGAAAAACGAATTGCAATTGACGGAAAAGGATATGGCATGAGACGAGACGGATTGGGAAGCATGTGGTTCAGTGATGAAGAAAGGAGGATCGTCGCGGATATGTATGGAAAGACACTTCTTGTCGGAGAATCCTGTTACTGGGGATGTTCCACCGATGATTGCACTCCATTCACCTCGGATACACGTTATCGGATGAATACATGGAGAGATGTATACAAACAGACCTTCCAACACGCCATTGAAGGACATTTCAATACGTTGGATTTAAGAGAGCTCCCCGAAACAAAAGGGTGGACCGAACGGGCAAATGACCTGGTAGAAAAGTTTATTATCCAAGGAGGATACCGGATATATCCATGCAGCGTATCATTGCCAGTCCGTGCCAAAGCCAAATCGACAGTCCTCATTTCACACGAATGGAAAAATACAGGAAATGGTTATCTACCTAACAATATACCCAACTGGAATTATAAATATAAACCGGCTTTTGCATTGTTTGACCTACAAGGGAATCTAGTGCAAACATGGGTAGACGACAACGCAGAACCTTCGGACTGGTTGCATAACACAGTGCATTCTTATACTTATCCGGTTACTTTCACGGATATTCCGAAAGGTACTTATCAATGGGCTGTAGCTATCATCGACCAAACAAAAGACCAACAGCCGGGAATTAAACTGGCAATCAAAGACAAGCAAGAAAAAAAAGGCTGGTTTCTACTTAATGAGATCGTTATTCAATAAAAAACAATTATATGAAAAATTACAAATTTTCTAAAGAAATAAAGGGATTATTCTCACCGCAGTGAGAATAAATTCTTATCGCTATGAGAAAAAGTTCTCACCATAATGAGAATTTTTTCT
>NZ_MNQN01000098.1:0-11192 GCF_001915455.1 Bacteroides sp. 43_46
CAGTATTAAAAGGTAATATTTGAACATAGGGAAATAAACAAAAAAAATAAAAAATATATATGAGATATTTCATTATAATATCATTATTCAGAAAGGACTGTAAGCACTCAATTTAGGGCGCCCCCCTTTGAAAGGGCACTTTCAAGTGCTCTAAACTGAGTTGAGTTAAAAATTTGTTCTATATTTAACATTGGCCCGTAGCCAAAGCAATCTTGTCAGGAACCATATTAACATAGTCCCTGCACCCGTTTAAGATTTTTTTGAAAAAAGTTCCGATGAAGTCCCATGCCAAACTTCCATGAAGCTTCACCGTACTTATCACGCTGTGATAAGTAGCGGCCATCTCAGCTCCTACGTCACTGCCATAATGCAAGGAATTGTTCCGCTGAGTGGTTAGTTTCCGGATAGTCCGCTCAGCAAGGTTGTTATCTATCGGTAGTTCCCCATCATCCAGGAAAGAAAACAGCTCTTTCCAAAATTTATTCAGATAATTGAGCGCTTCTGTGTAGTACGGACTTCGGAACTCAGTCTCCTTTGCCAGTTCACTATCCATCCCGCTGCGTGTCCTTATCACGATTTCCTTGGTTTCTAAGCCTTGTCTTTCACGAAGCCTTTCTTCAGGAGTAAGACCGGATTCATCCAAGTACTTCTTGCCTTTTTTCAACCGGTTGCGCAAGGTGTTGGCAGATATGGTCATCCTCATATCAGTCAGCCATTGATGTAAAAGTCCGAAAGTCACATTCTTTACATAAACCTCATAGGCAATGGTCTGCAAGAACTCCGGAGTCACCGTCGTACCTTCAAAACGGGTCACAACCTCAGGATGACCGTCACTAGGGAAATAGCCCCATTTAGGTTTACGACCGGATTCCACATAATGAACCATTTCAAAAAGTTCCTCCACTAGAATGGTCTTCAGACTGAATACCGGCACGGAGCGCCGTTCAATGATACGACCGAGGACATCAGGACGATTGGGCAGGTCACGTTCTTTCCCGGCATTCTCCGAAGAAGAACCGCACTGGTTGTTATCAACCGAATCGGTACTAAGAGTTGCTTCAATACCGTCAAAAACGTCCTTCTCATTGCCACGGTCAGGTTCAGGATTCTCGGGAGTACCTGAAGCCGTTTGCTTTCTGACTTTCTGACGTCTGTCACCGAAAAGTTCCTGATCCGCATAGTCTAGCTTCTCCTGAAGAGACTTTAGCTTATGTTCAGCGGATTTACGAAGTTTGCCTTCTTCTGATAACCGGCCCAACAAATCAGACTGCAGGGCTTTCGATGAAGACAACTCCTCTTCCTGTCTGGACTGGAATAAAGACAACTGCTCCTCAAGCTCCTTTTGCCTGGCCATGAAAGCTTCAAGAACAAACTGCATAGCCTTCTGGATCAGAAGGGCTTCCTGGTGCTGTTCTGCCAAGTATTGGATATACCGTTTTTTTTGATCATCTACCATACCTTCACTATAATTTACAGGAGTGAGCGAGTAGGTTTCCCTACTCAGTAGCTCCCGCTTGGATTCAATTATATGTTGCACATCCTTAAACCTTTCCTTAAACCATTTCTGTAATATGTTATGGGGAACTTTATTCCTCAAACAAAAGGACTGGAGAGATTCTCCATGGGGAAAGGCCTCGCTTTGGTACTGAAAGTAAAATCTTTCAAGATCTTCGCTACTATACATAATTTTTAAAATTTAATGTTCGCAACGAAGATATACCTTTCTATTTTGAGCCATTAATTGAGTGCTTACAAAATATACAACATGATAAATTAAAGTAT
Organism: Bacteroides sp. 43_46; assembly: GCF_001915455.1. NCBI lineage: Bacteria > Pseudomonadati > Bacteroidota > Bacteroidia > Bacteroidales > Bacteroidaceae > Bacteroides > Bacteroides sp. 43_46. The sequence continues at coordinate 1,783 of NZ_MNQN01000098.1, forward strand.
TAAGATTTACTCTCATAAAATCTTAGTAGTTACATATTTCTTCACCGTTCGATATATAAGAATAAGAATATCTTTAACAGTTAATAAAAAAGAAGAATTTCCATGAGAAATCCGTAGTCTTTTACGCTCCTCTATTTGTCTCTTATCAAAGTTACTACTAATACCACTCATTCTAAAATGAGCAATGGTTTCATCACAATAGCAGAAAGAACATCCATTCTCATAAAGCCGCAACATCATATCCCAATCAGCTGAGATTTTATATTCAATATTAAAAAGACCATATTTTTTATATGCATCTGATTTCACGAAGGTAGAAGGATGAAAAATAGACATTTGCTTCTTTAATGTAGACAGGTCTCTCGCTGGCTTTACAAGCTCTGGAATTTCTTTTTCACACATCATATTCCCATATATAATAATGGGATCTTCTTTTATTTTTGAAACAATCTTTTCAATAGCATCAAGTTCATACCAATCATCTGAATTAATTATACCAATATAATCTCCTTTTGCATACGATATTCCTTTATTCATCGCATCATAAATTCCCATATCAGGCTCGCTTATCCAAAAAGAGATTTTATCTTGATATCTTTTTATTATTTCAACTGTACCATCTCTACTTCCCCCATCTATAATAATATACTCTATATTAGGATACGTTTGTTTAGTCACACTCTGAATAGTCTGTTCTATAGTATCAGCAGAATTATATGATACCGTAACAATAGAAACTAAAGGTTGCAGTATTAAATGATACGCATTATATTTATCAATCATATAGCCAACTGTAAGTACTCAATTTAGGACATCCCCCTTTGAAAGGGCACTTTCAAGTGCCCTAAACTGAGTTGAGTTAAAAATTTGTTTTATATTTAACATTGGGCTGCAGCCAAAGCAATCTTGTCAGGAACCATATTAACATAGTCCCTGCACCCGTTCAAGATTTTTTTGAAAAAAGTTCCGATGAAGTCCCATGCCGAACTTCCATGAAGTTTCACCGTGCTTATCACGCTATGATAAATGGCGGCCATCTCAGCTCCGACGTCACTGCCATAATGCAAGGAATTGTTCCGCTGAGTGGTCAATTTACGGATAGTCCGTTCTGTAAGGTTGTTATCTATCGGCGACTCCCATCATCCAGAAAGGAAAACAGCTCTTTCCAAAATTTATTCAGATAATTGATCGCTTCCATGTAGTACGGACTTCGGAACTCAGTCTCCTTTGCCAGTTCACTATCCAGCCCGTATCCTTATCACGGTTTCCTTGGTTTCTAAGCCTTGTCTTTCACGAAGCCTTTCTTCAGAAGTAAGACCGGATTCATCCAAGTATTTCTTGCCTTTCCTCAGCCAGTTGTGCAAGGTGTTGGCAGATATGGTCATCCCCATATCAGTCAGCCATTGATGCAAAAGACCGGAAGTCACATTCTTTAGAATCGATACTAAGAGTCGCTTCAGTACCGTCAAAACAGTCTTTCTCATTGCCACGGTCAAGTTCAGGATTCTCGGGAATACCTGAAGCCTTTTGCTTTCTGACTTTCTGACGTCTGTCACCGAAAAGTTCCTGATTCGCATAGTCTAGCTTCTCCTGAAGAGACTTTAGCTTACGTTCAGCGGATTTACGAAGTTTGCGCTCTTCTGATAACCGGCCCAACAAATCAGACTGCAGAGCTTTCAATGAAGACAACTGTTCCTCAAGCTCCTTTTGCCTGGCCATGAAATCTTCAAGAACAAGCTGCATAGCCTTCTGCGTAAGAAGGTCTTCCTGGTGCTGTTCTGCCAGGTATTGGATATACCGGTCTTTTTGATCATCTGCCATACCTTCACTATAATTTACAGGAGTGAGCGAGTAGGTTTCCCTACTCAGTAGCTCCCGCTTGGATTCAATTATATGTTGCACATCCTTAAACCTTTAATTACAAAACTGCAAGAAATAAAACATCTTAATTATCTGACTTTTAATATTTTAACTATAGGATTTTCAAGTATCAAAACCACATCTTTCCAATCTATACGGTAAAGGGTACCAGAACCTTTACGCTCCACTTTCAGGAATTGGTAACCTGACACAAACTTCTTTTCAAACAGACTGTAAGAACGGTTATCAAATGAAAACAAACGAACTATCCGGCAATTCCGTGACATCACAAGAAAGACATCGCCATTACAGGGTTCACGATGAAGACGCTCACGGATGATAGACAACACACGGCTGTGTTTACAACGCATATCGGTAAAGTCACGGATATAAAAGAAATGGTTCAGACCGGTGACACTCAGCATAGACCCTCCAACTTCTCTATCATAAGGACCAGCTCCAGATAGCTTAAATTCTTTTGGGATAAATGTAAACCGGTACTCATACGCACCTCAACCCAGATACGAACTGGATTGTCTGACTTCTCAGACGATGGAGGAAGAGAAACCGGCATAGACGATTCCTCATTCTCTTCAGAGGGAACGCCGGCAACTTGAACTGCAACTATTTTTTTGAGTGTCCTTATACCACTTATAGAACACGTTATGGGGAACTTTATTCCTCAAACAGAAGAACTGCAGAGATTCTCCATGAAGCAAAGCTTCGCTTTGGTACTGAAAGTAAGACCTTTCAAGATCTTCGCTACTATACATAATTTTTTAAAATTTGATTCGCAGTGAAGGTATACCTTTCAATTTTGAGCCATTATTTGAGTGCTTACCAGATGCCCCTAATCATATATTATTTCACTCGATGAATGGGCAATAGGTCGTATATTAGATCTAAATAGTATGTTTTATAGAATAGAAAAACAAAAACAAAAGTACCTACACAAGCTGAAACAAACACTCTCATATATATAGAATCATTTTTTAGAAAATAGTTAATTACTAACATACAAGATAACATTATGACACAGCGCATATATATTGGAAATACATCTTTAAACTGCTCTTTTAATGGATAATTGATAGGTCGTCCACAGAAATAAAGATTTAAAAACAATAATGCAATAGCATAAAACGCATTACCACATACAAAAATTATAATATCAAAATGAACAGTCACATACAAGATCAAAATCATTAAAAAACGTCTTGCGATTTCCAGATTCAATAATACTTTACTCTTATTTTTAACAAGTAATATATTTTGATTTATAGAATGTAATGGATATAAACTTCCATTAATACAAAGAATGAAAAAAAAAGTTCCAGCAACTCTCCAAACCTTATCCCCCATCACTATTTCGAAAAAATCTAAAGAGATACCCATAAAAAAAAACTGTATTGAAGCGACAAAAAATACAGTTATCATTATAATCTTGCGATACGCTTCCTTCACATCAGCATTAGAATTATTTATTTTAGATAAAATAGGATATGTCACACGTTGAATTACTTCCGTAGAACTCCCAGACAGAGACATACGTATTCTATCAGCTTGACTATAATAACCTAAATCTATCGTTGAATAAACGCGACCTATTATAAGCAAATAAATATTACTAAAGATATTACCTATAAGTCCGACAAACAAAAGATTAGTCGCAAAGTTTAAATATTTCCTAATACTTGCTAAAGAGAATAAGAATTTTGGATACCATTTAGACTGTATCCAAAGAAAAATGGACCTAAAGCCATATAAAAAAATATTCTGAAAAACTAGTGCCCAAACATTCCGATATAGTACTGCCCAAATAATTGCTAAAATACATGACAAAATAGAAGAACAAAGAGATACGACAAATATTTTCTTGAAATCTACTTTACGAATGAGTATAGTATTCTGTATCACTGCAAAAGCATTCAAAGGAATCACTAAAAAAGTAACTCTAGCAATATCCTTCAAAGAGGGTTCTTTATAGAAATCAGCTATAAACCCAGAGCTAACGAATAATAAAAGATAAACAACTAAAGACAAGAACAAATTTAAATAAAAAACAGAAGAATACTCCAAATCAGAAACTTCTTTTTCTCGTATTAAAGCTTGACCAAATCCAGAATCCATAATTGTATTCCCAATCACTGTAAAAACAATCAGTAATCCTATCAATCCAAAATCAGAGGGAGTTAAAAATCTAGCCACAATAAAGGTGCATATAACCTGAAGACCCATAACAGAAAATCGTTCCAAAGCCCCAAACATAGTACCGCGGATAGTATCTTCTTTTAAATTATTTTTCTCCCTCATTATCTCTGTTTATTTTTCATTTTCTGTTCACATTCTGCCTCTAAATCTTCTTCATAAGCATGAGTCATAGTCACCCCAGTATCTATTACTTTTGCTGGGTTCCCTGTAATCAATAGATTCTCACCTTTTCGCATATATGATCCAAAGACTTTACTCCATGAAGAAATTACACTACCATTTGGAATTTTAGTCCCCTTACCAATGTTAACATGATTACCAATAAACACTTTGTCCCCTATAAATACCTTTTTCTTTTTAGGATAAAGTTCACCGCTGGACACATCAATCAAAAAATGAAAATCTGTATCGAAGATTTCACAGTCCCAGGAACAACCAGAATTAAAGCCTATTTCTATAGATTCCTCACTAGCAATAATAGAACGTGCTCCAATTGTATTATTCCCTTTAAATGTAATGTTAGCATCTTTGAATATCCATAATTTAGCACCTGGATGTATTTTAGCATATCCTTGAAATTCCAGACTTCCTTTATTGGTTATATATGTTTTATCAGAATTACTTTCAATATCTTCTATTTTATGGACTCCAAATGAAAGCATAAAAGGATGTATTTCATCTATATTCAAAATAATATTCCCATTCCCTCTAAATCTCACATTCCAACCAATAACTAAAGGTAATTTAAGAGCTTGCCTAAATGAAAAGAAATAGAAGTTATAATATAAAGTCTTTAAAAGGTTCACACGCTTAAGATAGAAAAAAATTGTTCGTATACCTTTTAATATATCGAATAAACAAGGAGTCTCTTTGACATTTTTTATGAACCAGCTTCTTATACTATTTCCCATTTTATTTATTTAATTTTACAATCTATATTTTGAATTCTGACACGATCGTAGTAAAAACATTCTTTATGTCCTGGATAGACCACAAAGTTTCCTTGACTTAAGATTTCTTTCATTCTCGTTAACGAAACATTATAATCTTTCAAATTACCCCCTTTCAGTTTTAATATCACTTTCTCGTCCGGTATCAACATATCCCCTGAGAAGAAAGAATTCTCCACCCAAAAGCACATGGAACCTAATGAATGCCCAGGAGTCAGGAGGAAATAGAATTCAAATCCTATTAGTTGAAATGCAGTATCTTTCTCTATCACAATATCAGCAGCAGACAACGCAAAACCAATACCATTGTCAGCAGCAAAACGCGAGAGATTCCAACGATCATCCTGTATATTCTTACTACAAACTTCAGAAGCTATAATCTTCACATTCGGATATATTATTCGTAAATGATTACAACCCTCAATATGATCATAATGTTCATGTGTAAGTATTATATATCTAGGATTTAAATTATTTTTCTCGATATAATCTTCTAATTCAATAGGATATTTAGTTCCTGGATCTACTATTACACAATCTACACCTTGACTAAGTATATAGCAATTAGAAGACATAGGTTTATTGATAATGGCAACATTTTTCATCTCAAGGTAACCCCACCATCTATAACCAAACTTATACCAGTTATCCAACAAGATGCATCCGACAAAAGAAATATTATTCCATTTGCTATATCTTCCGGCTTTCCCAAACGTCCCAATGGATAAGACTTAGTATTGATTTCCAATTCTTCTTCACTTAAGCCATAAGCCTTTACCATTTCTGTATTAACCATTCCTGGTTGAATTGAATTTACTCTTATCTTCATAGGAGACAATTCTAAAGCAAGCACTCTCGTCAACGAATTAATTGCACCCTTTGATGCAGCATATAACGTATTTGATACGGTTGCATAAGTAGACGAAATTGATGATAAAAATACAATAGACCCCCCTCTAGCCAATTTTTTCTTTTTTAGAAGATACTTTATTAATAATGCGGGAGAAAAACAATTTATTCTAAACATGTTATCCATTTCTACTCCATCAACATACTTTATCAAACACTTATTATTAATTCCGGCCGAATTGACAACACCATCTATAATGGGTAATGACTCAACAAGAGATTCAATATTATCGTAATTTGTTAAATCTACAATTTTGCACATGTGATTACTCCCTTCAAGCATACTTTTCACTTGATTGAGTCTTTCTTCATTACGTGCAATTAATATAACAGTTGCTCCCATTTTAGCACACAATATGGCAGTCGCCTTCCCAATGCCTGATGATGCCCCAGTAACTAATATAGTTTTCCCAGAAAGTGTAAAAAGTGAATCCATGTATCTATAATGTTAATAATTCAGGAACTACAATCCTATTAGTAGTTATATGCGCTGTACCAAGAGATAAGCCCACTCCAAATCCTGTGAATAAGATATCCAATTCTCTACTTTCTAATTCATTTTTCAAATTAGTAACCATCAGTAAAGGAATACTCGCGCCACTAGTATTACCATATTCCTGTATATTATATGGGGTCTTTTCGGTTGATATTTTTAACTTTTTCCGTATTTTCTCACATATTAATTTATTGGCTTGATGTAGCAATAAATAATCTGAAGTTTCCGGAGTAATTTCAAAATGTTCAAATAAAGCTTTGAATGCTTTAGGAACATATGAGATAGCAAATGAAAAAACTTCCAGTCCATTCATATGTAAGTGCAAATTACTTCTTTTTATACCATCCTCATATTCTCTCATAATAAAAGATTCTGGAGTTACGGGATTTCTGTATCCCCCATCTGGTACAATCAAAAAATCTTTACCAGCACCCTGAGTCATAAGATTAAATTGTAATTTATCAGGATTCTGAGTATTATGTTCCACACATATAGCACTCCCAGCATCACCTGCTATCAAGTAATAACTCTTATCTTCTTCACTTGCATAATAAGATTGAGTGTTACCAACCAGCAATAAACCTTTTTTAATATTTCCAGTTGACAGCATATTGGATATCAATGATAATCCATAAACAAATCCAGAACAGCCTAAATTTACATCGAAAGCCATACAAGAAGTAGATAGCCCCAGCCTATCCTGTATTATACATGCAGTTGCAGGCATTTTATAATCCGGCGTTTGACAGACAAATATCAATATTTCAATTTCCTTCTTATCCCAACCTAATGTATCTATTAACTTCTCCGCTGATTGTAAACAAAGATCAGAAGTACATACACTTCCATCATGTTTAACCCAATGTTTCCTTTCAACGCCAGTAATTTCTATGTACTTCAAGATATCTTCCTTTGGCAATAAGGATAGTTCTTTATTATCCGAAATAGAAGAAGGTACGCAAGCTGAAATTCCTGCGATTCTTACGTTTTTTATATCTAAAAATGCCATATATTAATATGCTCTATTATATATTTATTGCTAATTAGCAACACTCAATTCATAATGTACTACTTAGATTCAACTAAATTATACAGTTCTTCAATTGTTGATACAGATCTTAAATCCGCACCTGTAATTTGTTTATCAAACTCCTCATCAATCATTGAAATAATTGAGAGTCCAGAGAGAGAACTCCATTCATCCAACTGACGATATTTCGTATCAGCAGTAAACTCTGTTATAGGGGTCTCATCAAATTCTTCAGCAAATCTTTTAATAAATTCAGCTAATGTCATAATCGTTATTTTTAAGTTTATAAAATATTTAAATATTCAGTAGCAACTTTAATAGAAGCAACCTTTAAATTTGGACACATACGTATTACTATTTTTTGTAAGGTATCATCAGGTCCTACTTCATAAAATTCAGTTATCCCATCTTTTTCCATATTTCGTATCATCTCTGTCCAACGAACAGGATGAGTAATATGCTTAATTAAGTTATTTTTAATTTCTTCAGGATTAGTATGAGGTAAAGCATCAACACATTGGTATATAGGGATGTATGGTTCATGAAAAGTAGTATTTTTTATAATTTCCCCTAATTCTATCCCTGCTTCTTTCATATAAGGTGAATGAAAACTACCACCGATAAGTAAAGGTACAGCCTTTTTTGCACCTTCCTTTTGGAATGCTTTACAAGCCAATCTAATCCCCTTTTTTGAACCAGTTATAACAACTTGTCCAGGACCATTGTAGTTAGCAAAGTATATTAATTCACCAGTTTCATCTCCAATCTCCTTAATTCGTTTTTCTACATATTCATCACTTAGACCAATTATTGCACCCATACCCGTATTAAACTTTTCACATATCCTTTGCGCAATAGTAGCTCTCTTTAATACAAGATTCAGACCATCCTCAAAACTAATAGTACCATTTAAAACTAAAGCTGCAAACTCTCCCAATGAATGTCCTGCTACTACATCTGGCTTTAGAGTTTTTTGAATAGATGCGGCAACCACTTCATAAAGGAACACAGCTGGCTGAGTATTCTCTGTCTTCATGAGTTCCACTTCAGTACCATAAAACATAACATCAGAAATACGACGTTTGAAATAGTCATTAGCTTGTTCAAATAATTCTCTGGCTTCAGAAAATTCATCATAAAGTTCCTTGCCCATTCCTTGGCATTGACAGCCTTGACCGGGAAATATAAAAGCTTTCAAAATACAAATTAATAAAATATTATTACGATAAAAACACTCTTACTTTTTTTAATTCATCTATAATAGATAGATTGCCTCTACGATCCAAGATTTTAGAAAGGCTTATTATTTACTTCATTAATATCCATAATATTAATATAAATTCATTTAGTCACTTTTACTTTTAGACTAGTTCAGAAATCTCTTCTTACCAACATCCAACAAGTAATTAAAAACACAGCTAAAAATACGAAAACAAAAACATAAACAATCATTCTTAGATATCCGTACCCGTGGCGTTGGAAGCGTTCACGTTGTTCTGCTGCTCATAGAGCTGCTTCACACGCAGGGCCTGCTCCTTAGTTACACCCTTGCAGGCTAACTCGGAGGCCAGCAGCTTTTGTTCCTTGCCCTGACGGATACCGTCCTTCACATATTCAAGTACCTGGGAATTGTTCATACTCTGAGCGAAAAGAGGAGATGATCCCGACAGAAGGATCAATAACAAAACACTAAACTTTCGAAGTATCATTGATTAAGTGAATAGGCTCTACATAACCGATCGGCATATCAACACAGGCACAACCGAGCATATTCAAACGGACGGCAATCTTACTCTTACTCCCGACAGTCACCAGTTCGCCGACAAGGCCGCTCAAAGGACCTTTTATGACACGCACCTTCTCACCACGGGCCAAAGGAGAGTCATTCATACAGACGGCTTCATCAGAATAATCGAGCATGAAACGGAAACGGGCCATTTGCTCGTCGGGAATT
>NZ_MNQN01000098.1:11291-93646 GCF_001915455.1 Bacteroides sp. 43_46
TGGATAAACGTTCGGATACCTTCTTCTCGTGATGCATACGAACGAGAGCGACATACCAACGTTTTGAGTGTGCTACGCCTTCCCCTGTCCCACAACTAGACCCGGCATTTGCTGACTTCTTTTCTTGAAAAATCATATTTTTTTACCCCAATTTTATCCGTTACTTTAAAGGTAACGGATCATACACATAGGAGACATGACAGCAATGAAAAAGGAAATTATACTAACAAGGAGGACGTAAAACCGGGGAATGTCTGATATTCAATGCAGAAATCATTCGGATTCAGGCAATAAAATCCATTGAGCATGAAATTCATATTTTCATGTTCAGCAGCTTTTTTATCGCATATTTCAAGAGAAAAAGGAAAAAAAGGAAAGTTTACTTGTATGCTATTAATATTTTTACCTATATTTGCATCGAAATATTTCCGTTACCTTTAAAGTAACATTCATCTAAGCATACTATTTATCAACAGTTTACACACATACAACTAGATAGTCTTGAAGTTCATCACGTAAGAATAATTCAACCGATTTACTTTAGTTCTTTCTGACAGTTCGAAGCCTTTTAAATAGATTTGTGTTGTTTTGATAGATTTGTGTCCCAATGATTCACTTATCATTTCGATAGGAACTCCACGATATTTTGCCGTAGTAGCCCATGAATGACGGAATGTATAAGAGGTTACAGAGGAGCGAATACATAACTTTCTGGCTAAACTCTTCAAATCATTATTGAAACAACGTAAAGCAGATTGGTATTCTTTATAACCCGCCTCATCACTCCTCTTATTCTTTCCACTCAATATGTAAAACAGATAATCCGGATGTTCGGGAAGAACTGTTGTATGCTTATTGCGAAGTTGTGAAATGATAGTTGCTGCCGAATCCAATATTTCTACGTTCATAGGAATACCGGTTTTGGCACGGTTGTACTTCAACATATTCCCTTCCAAATTTGACTTTTCCAAATAGGCAAGATCGACAAAAGGCATTCCGCAAAATAAAAACAATAAGTTGGCAATAGCTTGTGTCCGACGCAGCTTATCAGATTGTGGGTCTTCGTTAAGTAACGTATGAAGTTCGTTTATAGGAATAGCTTTCTTCTGACGAGTGTCTATCCCAGTGAACACATCACGAAACATACGATGAACGTATGGGGTCTGATGCATATCTACTCCCCTATTGTATATGCAGCGCAACATCCGCATATAGGTAGAAATGGTATTAAGCCTCAAATGGCAATCCATAAGATAGCTGCTATACCTCTTTAAATTTCCACGGGTGATCTGTCTGAATGATACACCCGCAGTGCCACAAAACATAGTGAAAGAGCGAAGCGCACTTTCATAAACATGCGCAGTGGCATAACGCCCTTCTTGCCGCAAACACTTAATATAATGTTTTGCGCATACGGTAAATCCGTCTTTTCTCATATTATTACTATTAGTTTAAAAATGAATTCGATAATACGAGAATTTAAACAAATTTCCAAACAAGAAGATGCTTTTCTATAGTTTTCTTATATTGTTTTTAGTAACCTTATACAATCTGATATAAAGATGCTGCTGTATCCAGATAGTTAATAAAATCTACAATCTTGTATGGACGAATAACAAGCTGCTTTTTATCCTTAACCCAGTCTATCTGATTCTCAGAATCAACAAATATACTTGGTGCCAGAAACACACATTGGAAATTTTCACATTCATATTTTTCTCTAAGCTCCTTTAAATGTCTCGCAATAGGCCATACTTCCATCATTGTCTGCTGACGCCCTTCAGACATTGTGACTTCTACCAATATACTGTTAGAAGCCTCGAAACACTCAATATCTCCAATATCCCCACCAGCCGTAGAGGTAGGCAAACCTTCATCGTCACAAGGATAATTGGGAATTACCTCAACAGCAGGCAGTTTTGACTTAATAGCAAGAGCGGTCAGGAACTCTAATCTTGCCGGAGCTGCAATAAACCTTAAAATATTGTGGCTTGATGATGTTTTTTTCGCTAAATGGGTAAGTTCTTTTTTAATAGAATCCCATGAGTAATCACCCACAAGTTTAGCTAATTTATCAGCTGCGACATTCTTTGGGATTTCGACAGCTTTTAATGCAAACAATGCATCATCAATGTCTGACATATAGTCAAAATATTCTTCTTTTGAAGTGTACTTGCGATATGTGGCATAATTAGCCAGTATATAATTTATCTTATCATCTTCATTATGGTTAATGTCGATAAATCGACCACCCCCTCTAAATGATATAAGTCCTGTCATTCTCATTTTGCGGACAAATTCATCGGGATATTCGGACACAATAGAGTCAAGATCAAATTTCTTGAATCCCCCAAGTATTTCGTTTACACATATATCCTCTATCACTTCATTTGAAGGATTGTACCTATGTTCCTTTCGCAGAAGTTTAATACGCTGATACAAAGATTCCGCATCATTATCTTTCCAAAAGATAACTAAAGGTATCTCCTTATATGAGATTCCCGAACCATTATAATCTGGATCAGAGTTTAACTTCTTTATAACTTCAAGCAATAATATCAGTGGAATATTATCATTTAATTCACAAATAAACGGATTGCATCTTTGTTGCTTGGCAAAAGCCTGCATAAATGCAATTTGCTCATTCTGTGGATTTACAATCTCGCGAGATATTGCTCCTGAATCTATTTCAATGGATACAGTATCTGCAAGATAGTTACCTGTTTGAGAGAAGTTTATAGGCTTTCCCCATTCATAATATACAAAGCCCAGAACTTTCATCAATTTGAATTGTGTGTCAAATCGACTCGGCCACCCTTTAGGAAACCCTGCTTCTTGATGTCCCTTTATACTTTTGTTGACTTGGGGATCATTCTGCTGATACACATCTTTCGTTTCTTCATCTGTTAATGGTTTGCTGGCTAATTCCCCGTTCTTTGTTGATTTCCACTTATCCTGAACTGTTTCCGGGCGCTTCATTGGTCGATACAAGCCAACCTTAAACAGTTCTCTCTCGAACAACTCGACTGTTTTATTATTAAGTATCCGGCCATTGAACCGTTTAAGTATGTGCATGAAATCTTTAAAACGCTCAGGATTTCGTATCGTAGTCGTGTAAAGCAACGGCTTATATTCAGGTTTTCTAGGCATATTAGTAATTTGTGATTAATACTTCGCTAATTTGTTTTGTTGAATTGTCGTGATAGCTTATATAATTACTCTTTATCGGATGAACATTGTACTTGCATGCCCAATCTATAAACAGATTGTTACATCGACCTTTGTAATGAGTAACATTCGATATAGCGAACCGAATACGTCGTTTGTTTAGGCTATCCAATAATTGCAACAACTCAATTTCATCTTGCTCATTCCATAACTTATTATATTCACTAAATGTGATAAGATATGGCGGGTCTAAATATACAAAATCTTTTTCAGACAACCTTATTTTTTGTAGGAAATCTTTATAATCGATATTAAACCATTTAGGTTTTTTGGATATTACTTGCATGAAATATGCCTCTAGAGCATTTACTACATTAGCATTAAAATCAACATTGCCTACAGGAAGATTGAAGTCTCCATTTTTATTGAATCGTAGCATTCGATTAAATCCATATATCAACAGAAGATACAAAACATATAAATCTGCTACCGACGATTCATTAAAATCCCTTTTCATCTGCCCATACGCTTCTTTGTTATATTTAGCATAATATGTTTTTTTATACTGTCGTTTAAGTTCTACCGGAATACGATCTTCCTTATATGAATATGATAGTCCATACTCAGCGATAAGACTTTCTATTCGACTAAAAAAATCAGTTCGTTTATTGGCAGATTTACATAAGAATTTGTGTAGCGCAATTACATTTACATCTATATCATTCAGGTAAAATTTCCGAGCGTCAATATTCATAAATACCGACCCTCCGCCAACAAACGGTTCAACGAATTTCTCTATGTCGTCAGGGAAATACGAGCTAATTTCTTCAATGAGCTTATATTTGTCTCCAACATAGAAAAAAGGTGATCTTACTATCTTTTTTTTCATTGCCCTACTTCCGTGATAAATAATAGTTCCTTGTGCTTTGCAAAATTAGTCTTACCTGCATTAAAATATCTGTGATCGCAATCATATATCTTTGTAGTACCGCGTTCTTCTAAAATGGATTTAATCTGCTCTAATGTAATCTTGTTTTTTGATGACCCGCTTTTTGATTCGTATGTATTATTGTATGATACGACAATATACTTGACGTTCAATTTACTTATAAGATCCCGAAATGCAACGGGAGCACTAGAGGTACAATATGCACTCATATTTTGTGCTTTAGGCTTCATCGCTACACCAAACAATTCAGGCTTCTCCCAAGTTACCAGATTTTCGTAAATATGATAAAATCTACTATATTGACGAGAGTTATAAGGCGGGTCAATATATGCAACATCTGCCGTGATGTTTTCAGCAAGTATATTGGAGTCTTCTCTAAAGATTTCTACACACTGAGGATCAAGTGGTCTAATAAGTTGTATGGATAAAGGATGATACAGGATGTTTTTTTTGATGTATGCATCAAAATGCCCTACTGTATTTGCTATTTTATCAATACTATATATTAAAGAGGTCAATAGAATGGCATATTCCTTATGCGTCAATGCCACTTTCCTCTTTTCGACATCCTCCCTTATATGACCTATCAATTTGGAGTTCTTGTAATCAAAGAACTTATCTCCGAAATTATCCGAAAAGTAATTGTCTTCAATAGTGTCAGGATTTATATTATTATAATACTCTATGATTGAATGAAGTTTATTCATATCATAAGCTCCGGAACCAAAAAAGGCTTGATATATAATATTGTTAGATGACAGAAAGTCATTCATTATTATTCTCTTTGCATAAGGTATCGCAGCCTTGGAAACAGATGCGGTTCCCGCAAAGACATCAAAAAATGATTCAAACCCTCCTGTATGCTCGTTGATTATATTCATAATCCAAGGGGTTAACTTTGCTTTATTTCCAATATATCTACGACTCTCCAAATCAAACATCTTATACCCCCAAAGAGTGACATCTATATCAGTTCGATTATAGACTTCTTGTAATGACAATTTCAATTCCTCACGAACATCTTTTGAATACTGACTCAATGACTCCATTTACTTTACACGTTGACAATTTCTGTCAAAGGTAAAACGAATATTTGAATGCAACTAATTTTCGAGCATAAAAAAATGAGCACGGAGACTAAGCCAATTATCCTTTTTGCAATATTTTTATAAAAAAAGCCGCCCCTGAAAAAACAGAGACGACTTCTTCTACTTATTATATAACAACTTATTATATTACTTATATTCCGCCCAACTCTTGATAGCAATATCATCAATGCTCATTGTACAGAAAGCATTAATAAATGCACTAGCCAAACGGGCATTCGTTATCAACGGAACATTCAGGTCGATAGCCGCACGACGGATTTTATATCCGTTGTCCAACTCTCCGGCTGTCAAATTCTTCGGAATGTTGACTACCATATCAATCTTTTTACTATGGAGCATTTCCAAAGCTTGCGGATGTCCTTCTTCACTCGGCCAATAAACATGAGTACTCTCAATACCGTTTTCGGCAAGCGCTTTGTGCGTACCGCCCGTAGCAAAGAGCTTATATCCTTTATTTACCAACATACGGGCTGCGTCTATCATATCGGCTTTCTGTTTCATTGTACCTGTAGAAAGCAGGATATTCTTCTTCGGAATGCGATAACCTACGGAAAGCATTGCTTTCAGTACGGCGCAGGAAGTATCCATACCTATACAACCGACTTCACCGGTGGAAGCCATATCTACCCCCAACACCGGGTCGGCTTTCTGCAAACGGTTGAAGGAGAACTGGGAAGCCTTGATTCCAACATAGTCCAGTTCAAAAAGATTCTTTTCCGGTTTTTCGACAGGCAGGCCAAGCATTACTTTCGTTGCCAGTTCGATAAAGTTTATCTTCAATACCTTGCTGACAAACGGGAAAGAGCGGCTGGCACGCAGGTTGCATTCGATCACCTTGATATCATTATCTTTTGCCAGATATTGGATATTGAACGGACCGGAAATGTTCAAAGCCTTGGCAATCTCACGGCTGATACGCTTGATGCGGCGAACCGTCTCCACATATAACTTTTGCGGCGGGAATTGAATGGTCGCATCACCGGAGTGCACACCGGCAAACTCGATGTGCTCACTGATAGCATACGCTACGATTTCTCCATTTTGAGCCACGGCATCCATTTCCACTTCCTTGGCATGCTCAATAAACTGACTTACTACTACCGGATGTTTCTTCGATACATTGGCTGCCAGTTTCAGGAAACGTTCCAGTTCTTCCTGATTGGAGCAAACATTCATCGCGGCACCCGAAAGCACATAAGACGGACGGACAAGTACAGGAAAACCGACCTCGTCAACAAATTCATTGATATCATCCATAGAAGTCAGTTCACGCCAACGCGGCTGGTCTACACCAATACGGTCGAGCATGGCAGAGAATTTCTCGCGATCCTCAGCGTTGTCAATGCTTTTGGCACTTGTACCGAGAATATTGATATTTTGTGCATCCAGGCGCAATGCCAGATTATTCGGAATTTGTCCACCGGTAGATACAATGACGCCATGTGGATTTTCGAGTTCCAGAATATCCATTACGCGTTCGAAAGTCAGTTCATCGAAATAGAGGCGGTCGCACATATCGTAATCCGTAGATACGGTTTCCGGATTATAGTTAATCATAACGCTGCGCCACCCTTCCTTGCGGATTGTATTCAATGCCTGAACACCACACCAGTCGAACTCAACCGAAGAACCGATACGATAGGCACCGGAGCCTAGTACGACGATAGATTTATGGTCACCCAGATAATGAACGTCATTTGCTACACCACTATAAGTAAGATATAGATAATTAGTTTGTGCCGGGTATTCGGCAGCCAGAGTATCAATTTGTTTCACAACGGGAAGAATACCCGCACGTTTGCGATGATTACGGACATAGAGAATGCCGTCTTCCATATCACCTTCATAACCAATGGCACGGGCAATCTGGAAATCGGAGAAGCCTTGCACTTTCGCTTTCTTCAGCAATTCTCCCGGCAAGTCGGTAATCTGTTTGTGATTGTTTCCCCAACTGTGCAGTTCTTCGGAAGTCTGCATAATATTCATCAGTTTCTGAAGGAACCACTTGTCAATCTTTGTCAGTTCATGTACCTGATCAATTGTGTATCCGGCACGGAATGCTTTCGATATTACAAAAATACGTTTATCGGTCGGCTCACGAAGTGCTTTGTCAATATCAGAGATAACCAGTTCTTTGTTTTCCACAAATCCGTGCATTCCCTGTCCTATCATACGAAGACCTTTCTGGATCGCTTCTTCAAAAGTACGACCGATAGCCATTACTTCACCGACTGATTTCATTGAAGAACCCAATTCTTTGTCTACCCCATGGAATTTACCCAAGTCCCAACGAGGAATTTTACAGACCACATAATCCAGAGCAGGCTCGAAGAAGGCGGAGGTCGTTTTTGTTACGGAATTTTTCAAATCGAAAAGTCCGTAACCCAATCCTAATTTAGCGGCAACGAAAGCCAGCGGATAGCCGGTTGCTTTGGAGGCCAAGGCTGATGAACGGGAAAGACGGGCATTTACTTCAATCACCCGGTAATCTTCGGATTCCGGATCGAAAGCGTATTGTACGTTACATTCGCCCACGATACCGATATGGCGAATGATACGGATAGCCAATTCACGAAGTTTATGATATTCTTTGTTAGTAAGCGTTTGAGACGGAGCAATAACGATAGACTCACCGGTATGGATACCTAGCGGATCGAAATTCTCCATATTACAAACAGTAATACAGTTATCGAAGCGGTCGCGCACTACTTCGTATTCCACTTCTTTCCAGCCACGGAGTGATTTTTCCACCAATACTTGTGGGGAGAAGGAAAAAGCCTTTTCTACCAGAATATTCAGTTGTTCCTCGTTATCACAAAAACCGGAACCCAAACCACCCAATGCATAAGCAGCACGAACAATCACCGGATAACCCAGTTCTTTTGCTGCACGACGAGCATCTTCCGCATTTTCCACGGCTTCGCTCTTGATAGTCTTTACATTGATTTCATTCAGTTTCTGCACGAAAAGTTCACGGTCTTCGGTATCCATAATAGCTTGTACCGGAGTACCGAGTACCTTTACATTATATTTTTCAAGGACTCCTTCCTTATATAAAGCCACACCGCAATTCAAAGCGGTCTGACCGCCAAATGCAAGCATAATGCCTTCGGGTCTCTCTTTCTGAATCACTTTCTCTACGAAGTACGGAGTCACCGGCAGGAAGTAAATCTGATCTGCCACTCCTTCGGAAGTCTGTACCGTAGCAATATTCGGGTTGATGAGAATCGTTTCAATCCCCTCTTCTTTCAAGGCTTTGAGTGCCTGCGAACCGGAATAGTCGAACTCACCGGCCTCACCGATTTTTAGGGCACCGGAACCCAGCAGCAATACTTTCTTTATATTTTCTTTCATAATTGTCGGTTATTTAAGCAGGTTTACAAATTCATCGAACAGAAATTCCGTGTCCGTAGGTCCACTGGCAGCTTCCGGGTGGAATTGTGCCGAGAACCAAGGATTCGTCTTATGTTTAATTCCTTCGTTAGAACCGTCATTCATATTGATGAAAAGCGGCTCCCAATCTGCTCCTAACGTATTATTATCTACGGCATAACCGTGATTTTGGGAAGTGATGAAACATCGTTCCGTACCTACCATACGCACAGGCTGATTGTGGCTACGGTGTCCGTACTTCAGTTTATATATCTTGGCACCTCCGGCTTTCGAGAGTAATTGATTACCCATACAGATTCCGAAGATAGGAAGTTTTTCGTTTTTCATTGCCTTGCGGATATTTTGTACCGCAGCATCACAGGTATCCGGATCGCCCGGACCATTGGAAATAAACAATCCGTCAAATTCGAGTCCATTGAAGTCATAATCCCAAGGGACACGAATCACTTCAACATCACGTTTCAGCAGACAACGGATAATATTAGTCTTTACACCGCAATCCACCAATACCACTTTCCTTTTATCCGCACCTTCATTATAGCGAATCACTTCCTTGCAACTTACTTTATCTACATAGTTAACGCCTGCATAAGTAGCTTCAAGAACATTGTCCGGTTCATCGTCAAAAACAATCTTTCCCAACATCACGCCATGTTCGCGGAGTACTTTAGTCAGTTCGCGGGTATCAATGCCTGTGATGCCGGGAACCTGCTCACGTTTCAGCCAGTCGCCTAGACTTTCAACAGCATTCCAATGACTGTATTCGTAAGAATAGTCACTTACGATAATCGCTTCCGCATGAATCTTCTCACTTTCCATAAAAGTAGCGAGTCCGTTCGGTTCGATTGAAAAAGGGGGAACTCCGTAATTTCCTATCAACGGATAGGTAAGAGTCATCAACTGTCCGGCATACGAAGGGTCAGTGAGACTCTCCGGATATCCGGTCATGGCAGTATTAAAAACTACTTCGCCCGCCACCGGCTTCTCGTAGCCAAACGACTTGCCGGAAAACCGGCTCCCGTCGTCAAGGATTAATGTCACATTTCTCATTCTTATTTTTGAATCGTTGTATGATTGTCAGAATTGATACAGTTGCTCTATGTAATTGATGAATGCCTGATTCACCATTTTCACGCCACCCGGCGTAGGGTAATTGCCGCTAAAGTACCAGTCGCCCCGATGATTGGGACAGGCTTCATGAAGCCCTTCCAATGGCTGGTAGACGATTTCCACTTTAGCTTTCGTTCCCTTCGGAGTCAATAGTTCTACCATTTTGGCGGAGATTTCCTCATCCGTGAAAGGTGCATATATTTCTTTTACATAGTTCACCATTTGCTCTTTCGGCAAACCTATCTGATCTTTGGATTTCCGGTAGGCAGACGCAATTATATCTTTCATATCCCGCTCTTTCAGCAATTCGACAGCAGCTCTGAAAGCAATAAACTCACTCATCTTTGCCATATCGATACCGTAATAATCGGGATAACGGACCTGTGGGGAAGAAGAAACGATAACAATCTTCTTCGGACCAAGACGGTCGAGAATACCGATAATACTTTGCTTCAATGTTGTGCCACGCACAATACTATCGTCAATAATCACCAGATTATCGACACCAGAAACAAGGCTTCCGTAAGTGATATCGTAGACATGAGCCGCCAGATCATTTCGGCTGTTTCCTTCGGCAATAAACGTACGGAGCTTGATGTCCTTAATAGCCACCTTTTCACTGCGGATACGGCGGGAAAGAATAACTTCCAGTTCCTCCATATTCGGATTATGACCTAATGCAGCTATTTGCTGCACTTTTTCTTCATTCAGATAGTCATCCAGTCCCTGTAACATTCCGTAGAAAGCAACTTCGGCGGTGTTGGGAATAAAAGAGAAAACGGTATGGTCAAGATCGTTGTTGATAGCTTTCAAAATGTTCGGCACGAGTTTCTCGCCGAGCCGTTTCCGTTCCTTGTAAATATCGACATCACTACCACGGGAGAAATAGATACGCTCGAATGAACAAGCCTGTTTCTCACGAGGTTTGTTTATTTGTGATGTCCGCAGTTTACCTTCTTTACTAATCAATAATGCCTGTCCCGGTTGCAGTTCTTTAATATCTTCTACAGAGACATTAAAAGCTGTCTGAATGACCGGACGTTCGGAAGCCAACACAGCAATCTCTTCATCCTGATACCAGAAAGCAGGACGTATCCCCCACGGATCACGTATTGCAAAAGATTCACCGCTTCCGGTCAGTCCGCAAATGACATATCCCCCGTCCCATTCACGGCTGGAGGTACGCAATACGTTAGCCAAATCAATATGCTCTTCTATATAGTTGGTGATTCCCATGCCTGTAAGCCCTTCGGCCTCGGCAAGGTTGAACACACGTTCCACTTCACGATCAAGCCGGTGCCCCACTTGTTCCAACATGATATAGGTATCAGCATACTTACGGGGATGTTGTCCAATGGCTGTGATACGGGCAAAAATTTCATCTACATTCGTCATGTTGAAGTTACCGCAGAGAGCCAAGTTCTTGGCACGCCAGTTGTTTCTCCTCAAAAACGGGTGCACATAAGAGATACCGGATTTCCCGGTTGTCGAATAACGCAAATGCCCCATATACGTTTCACCCGCAAAAGGTAATGTACGTTTGGCAAACTCTGCATCATGCAATTGTTCGGAAGTCAAATCCTTGAAATTATTCTGTACATTCTCAAAGATTTCCGTAATGGCACCGGAACCTAAGGCACGTTCGCGAAACATATATTCTTCACCCGGATTGGCCTCCAGTTTAACACAAGCCAGTCCCGCACCTTCCTGCCCACGATTATGCTGCTTTTCCATTAGCAGATAAAGCTTGTTCAGACCGTACATCCACGTTCCGTACTTCTTCTCGTAATACTCCAGCGGTTTAAGCAGGCGTATCATGGCAACGCCACATTCATGTTTCAATTGTTCCATTTATACAAATCCAAATTACCTGTTATAAGTTACAAGTTTTACTCCACTGTTACTGATTTAGCCAAATTCCTGGGCTGGCCTACATCCATTCCCTTGCAAACCGCAATATGGTAAGCAGGCAACTGAAGAGGTACCGTAGTAATCAACAGATCGAGGCATTCGATTGTTTCGGGAAATTCGATACTACAATCGGCGATTTTGTTGATGACTGTATTTCCTTGGGCTTGAAGTTTTCCTTTGAAAACAACATAGTTTTCGATGATACTTCAGCCCTTTTATTAGGCTGGGAAAGGCTTTTCTTGTACCAATATAGCCTACCATTCCACGCACATTATAGCGTTTTTATTTTGGTTGCAAATATACATATTTCAAATAACATAAAGATTATAAATTCGATATTTATTTGACAGAAACGCACAAAAAAGTTGCAAATACATCAAAAAGTTAAATAATATATTATTTTTAGCTCAAAAAGAAACAAATTACAATCATCTTAAAATAATAGGCAACAGACTAACAATTTAAAAGCAATGCCAACGATTTTGATTACAAATTAAAAGAATATAGAATAGGCTTCTCATTTCGTGTCATAGAAATGATAGAATTTAGTATCATTATGAAATTAAATTTTTAATTTTGCCAAACATTTTGATACACCAAACAGGTATTATCATACAATAAAGATAGTAAGAATGAAGAAACAAGAACTTTTTAACAACAGAGCAAAAGGATTCCCTTACCAACGACATCCCAAACAGCCGGGCCTGTACGATGCGGCATACGAACATGATGCCTGCGGTGTTGGTATGCTGGTAAACATTCACGGAGAAAAGTCACACGACATTGTTGAGTCGGCTTTAAAAGTATTAGAGAATATGCGCCACCGCGGTGCCGAAGGTGCAGACAACAAAACCGGGGACGGTGCAGGCATTATGTTACAAATTCCGCATGAGTTTATTTTATTGCAGGGTATTCCCGTTCCGGAAAAGGGACGTTATGGCACCGGTCTGCTTTTTTTACCGAAAAAAGAGAAAGACCAGGCAACTATTTTGAGCATCATTATTGAGGAAATCGAAAAAGAAGGACTTACGCTGATGCATCTGCGTAATGTACCTACTTGCCCGGAAATTCTGGGAGAAGCGGCTTTGGCTAATGAACCGGATATCAAACAGGTATTTATCACGGGATTTACTGAGACAGAAACTGCCGACCGCAAACTGTATCTGATCCGTAAAAGAATAGAAAATAAAGTCAGAATGTCAGCCATTCCGGCGAAAGAGGATTTTTACATCGTTTCGCTCTCTACAAAAAGTATTATATATAAAGGTATGCTTTCGTCATTGCAGCTACGGAACTATTATCCCGACCTGACGAACAATTACTTCACCAGCGGGTTGGCTTTGGTGCATTCCCGTTTCAGTACTAACACTTTCCCGACATGGGGATTGGCACAACCTTTCCGCCTTTTGGCACACAATGGTGAAATCAATACGATTCGCGGCAACCGCGGGTGGATGGAAGCTCGCGAAAGTGTACTCTCCTCTCCCACTCTCGGGGATATCAAAGAGATCCGTCCGATTATACAGCCGGGCATGAGTGATAGCGCCTCATTGGACAACGTGCTGGAGTTTTTGGTAATGTCAGGATTGAGCCTGCCTCACGCAATGGCAATGCTTGTGCCGGAGTCTTTCAATGAGAAGAACCCTATCAGTGAAGATTTGAAGTCCTTTTATGAATATCATTCCATACTAATGGAACCTTGGGACGGACCGGCTGCCTTGTTATTCAGCGACGGACGCTTTGCCGGTGGTATGCTCGACCGTAACGGTCTGCGCCCCGCCCGTTACCTGATTACCAAAAATGATATGATGGTGGTTGCCTCAGAAGTCGGTGTAATAGATTTCGAACCGGGAGATATCAAAGAGAAAGGACGGCTGCAACCGGGTAAAATTCTACTGGTTGATACGGAAAAAGGCGAAATATTTTATGACGGTGAGCTGAAGAAACAACTGGCGGAAGCAAAACCGTACCGTATCTGGTTGTCTACAAACCGTATCGAACTGGATGAATTGAAAAGCGGACGCAAAATGCCTCATCATGTAGAGAATTACGACCGGATGCTCCGTACTTTCGGTTACTCAAAGGAGGATATCGAGAAACTGATTATACCCATGGCAAGTACCGGAGCCGAACCGATTCATTCAATGGGTAACGACACTCCGCTGGCTGTACTCTCGGACAAGCCGCAGTTGCTTTACAATTATTTCCGCCAGCAATTTGCCCAAGTGACAAATCCGCCAATTGACCCGCTACGCGAGGAATTGGTGATGTCATTGACGGAATATATCGGAGCAGTCGGTATGAATATTCTGACACCTAGTGAAAGCCATTGTAAAATGGTACGTCTGAATCACCCGATCCTAAGCAATACACAGCTGGATATCCTTTGCAATATCCGCTATAAAGGTTTTAAGACTGTCAAACTGCCGATGTTGTTTGAAGTAGCCAAAGGGAAAGCCGGATTACAGGAAGCACTGACCGAACTTTGCAAACAGGCGGAGGCCTCCGTAACAGAAGGAGTAAACTATATCGTCCTGACAGACCGGAATGTAGATGCCACTCATGCAGTGATACCTTCACTTCTGGCAGTGAGTGCCGTTCATCATCATTTAATTTCTGTAGGGAAACGCGTACAGACAGCGCTGGTTGTGGAAAGCGGTGAAATACGTGAAGTGATGCACGCTGCATTATTGCTGGGATTCGGAGCAAGCGCCCTAAATCCATACATGGCTTTTGCTATTCTTGATAAGTTGGTAAAAAACAAAGATATCCAACTAGATTATGCCACGGCAGAGAAAAACTACATCAAGTCAATCTGCAAGGGACTTTTCAAGATTATGAGTAAAATGGGTATCTCTACGATCCGTTCTTACCGGGGAGCAAAAATCTTTGAAGCTATCGGTTTGAGTGAAGAACTGAGCAAAGCATATTTCGGAGGACTAGGTTCACCGATTGGAGGTATCCGATTGGAGGAGGTAGCTAGAGATGCCATTGCTTTCCATAATGAAGGATTTGCAGCAGAGGCAGGCGGATTATTACCGAATAAAGGTTTGTATTCTTTCCGTAAAGACGGAGAAAAACATGCCTGGAATCCTGAAACAATCAGTACATTACAGTTGGCCACCCGTTTGGGTAGTTACAAGAAATTTAAGGAATACACTTACTTGGTAGATGAAAAGGAAAAACCTATTTTCCTGCGCGATTTCTTAAATTTCCGTCGTAATCCGATTTCTATCGAACAGGTAGAACCGGTGGAAAGCATCTTACGCCGCTTCGTTACGGGTGCCATGTCTTTCGGCTCTATCAGCAAGGAAGCACATGAAGCAATAGCTATTGCCATGAATAGGATCCACGGACGCAGCAATACGGGTGAAGGGGGTGAAGATGCTGCCCGTTTCCAGCCGTTACCTGATGGAAATTCCATGCGAAGTGCTATTAAACAAGTAGCTTCCGGCCGGTTTGGCGTGACGACAGAATATTTGGTAAATGCAGATGAAATACAGATTAAAATTGCCCAAGGAGCCAAACCGGGCGAGGGCGGACAACTTCCCGGATTCAAAGTGAACGATGTGATTGCCAAAACACGTCACTCTATTCCGGGAATTTCGCTGATTTCTCCTCCTCCCCACCACGACATTTATTCTATCGAAGATTTGGCTCAACTGATTTTTGATTTGAAGAACATAAATCCACAAGCAAAAATCAGCGTGAAACTGGTAGCGGAAAGTGGCGTTGGAACAATTGCTGCCGGTGTGGCAAAAGCGAAAGCGGACTTGATTGTGATCTCCGGAGCGGAAGGCGGTACAGGGGCTTCGCCCGCTTCTTCTATCCGTTATGCAGGTATCTCTCCCGAACTGGGATTAAGCGAAACACAGCAGACATTAGTCTTGAACGGACTTCGCGGACAGGTAGTACTGCAAGCCGACGGCCAGTTAAAAACCGGACGAGATATTATCCTAATGGCATTAATGGGAGCCGAAGAATACGGTTTTGCCACTTCCGCCCTCATCGTACTAGGTTGCGTGATGATGCGGAAATGTCATCAAAATACTTGTCCGGTTGGAGTTGCCACCCAGAATGAGGAACTGCGCAAACGCTTCCATGGCCGTAGCGAATACCTAGTAAATTTCTTCACTTTCCTGGCACAGGAAGTCCGGGAATATCTGGCTGAAATGGGATTCACAAAAATGGACGACATCATCGGACGGACTGATTTGATTGAACGTAAGTCGGGGACGGACGACCCGAATCCGAAGCACGCATTAATTGATTTCACAAGATTACTGACACGCATTGACAATAGTGCAGCTATCCGCCACGTCATTGACCAGGACCATGCTATTTCTACTGTAAAGGATGTGACGATTATTGATGCAGCTCAGGCGGCTATTGAATATGAGAAAGAGATTTCTCTGGAATATACGATAGCTAATACCGACCGTGCTATCGGCGCTATGCTTTCCGGCGTCATCGCCAAGAAGTATGGAGAAAGAGGATTACCGGAACATACGTTGAACGTGAAATTCAAAGGCTCGGCAGGTCAGTCATTCGGTGCATTCTTAGTACCGGGAGTTAATTTCAAACTGGAAGGCGAGGCTAACGATTATCTGGGAAAAGGGTTAAGCGGTGGTCGTATTGCCGTACTCCCTCCTATCCGTAGCAACTTCGAAGCTGAAAAGAATACGATTGCAGGCAATACGTTACTTTATGGAGCTACAAGTGGTGAAGTGTATATCAACGGACGTGTAGGTGAACGTTTTGCTGTACGTAATTCCGGTGCAGTAGCCGTAGTAGAAGGTGTAGGCGATCATTGTTGCGAATATATGACTGGAGGACGTGTGGTGGTTCTCGGACAGACAGGACGCAACTTCGCTGCCGGTATGAGTGGTGGGGTAGCGTATGTATGGAATAAGGAAGGAAACTTTGACTATTTCTGCAATATGGAAATGGTAGAACTTTCACTGATTGAAGAAGCCAGTTACCGAAAAGAATTACACGAACTGATTCGTCAACATTACTTATATACAGGTTCGAAACTGGCACGTACCATGCTTGATGACTGGAATCATTATGTCGATCAATTTATCCAGGTAGTGCCTATCGAGTACAAAAAAGTGCTACAGGAAGAGCAAATGAGAAAGTTACAACAAAAGATTGCAGATATGCAAAGAGACTATTAACCGACAACCGGCAGATGCCGGAGCCAGGTTTCCATGCGGGACTAAAATTAAACTTAAAACTTAAAGAAAATGGGAGATCCTAGAGCTTTTTTAAATATACCTCGACAGGAAGCGGGATACCGCCCTGTGAACGAACGAATCACTGATTACAGCCAGGTAGAACAAACATTGAATACAAACAGCCGCAAGTTACAGGCTTCTCGCTGTATGGACTGTGGCGTACCCTTCTGCCACTGGGCATGCCCGATAGGGAATAAACAACCGGAATGGCAGGACGCTTTATTCAAAGGGAAATGGAGAGAGGCATACGAAATCCTATCGTCCACCTGTGACTTTCCTGAATTTACGGGGCGTATTTGTCCAGCCCTTTGTGAGAAGTCTTGTGTACTAAAACTTTCATGTGACCAACCTGTGACGATTCGCGAAAACGAAGCGGCTATCGTTGAAGCAGCTTTTCGTGAAGGATATATACAAATACAGACCCCGGAAAGAAACGGAAAGAAAGTAGCGGTTATTGGTGCCGGTCCTGCCGGACTGGTCGTGGCCAATCAACTCAATCTAAAAGGATATTCAGTAACCTTATTTGATAAGAACGAAGCTCCCGGCGGATTGCTACGTTTCGGTATTCCCAATTTTAAACTGGATAAGAATGTGATTGACCGGCGCATGAATATCTTAACTGCGGAAGGAATCAAGTTTGAAATGGGAGTAGAAATTGACGTCAATCATTTACCGGAGGGATTCGACGCTTACTGCATCTGTACGGGAACACCGGCAGCACGCGATTTAAGTATTCCGGGACGGGATTTGAAAGGTATTTACTTTGCACTTGAAATGCTGGCCCAACAGAATAGGATTCTGGAAGGACAAACTTTCTCCAAAGATAAATTAGTGAATGCCAAGGGCAAAAAGGTACTTGTCATTGGTGGTGGAGATACGGGGTCGGATTGCATCGGAACTAGTGTGCGCCAAGGAGCAACCAGCGTAACGCAGATTGAGATCATGCCCCAGCCACCCGTGGGACATAACCCGTCTACCCCCTGGCCGCAGTGGCCGGTAGTCCTCAAGACTACTTCCAGCCATGAAGAAGGTTGCATACGCCGCTGGTGCCTCACTTCCAATCAATTCCTAGGAAAAAATGGGAACGTAACAGGTGTGGAAGTGGAAGAAGTAGAATGGATTCCGGCAACAGACGGAGGACGTCCGACACTGAAACCTACCGGGAAAAAAGAGGTGATCGAGGCAGATATGGTATTGCTGGCCATGGGATTCTTAAAACCGGAACAACCGAATTTTGCCGATAATGTATTTCTTGCCGGAGATGCTGCTACCGGAGCCAGTCTGGTGGTACGCGCCATGGCAGGAGGACGAAAGACGGCTGCGGAAATAGATACTTATTTAACAACTAAAAATTAAAGTTATGTGTGGAATAGCAGGTATACTCAATATAAAAGCTCAAACCAAGGAGCTAAGAGATAAAGCATTGAAAATGGCTCAGAAAATCCGTCACCGCGGACCGGACTGGAGTGGTATCTATGTAGGTGGAAGTGCGATTTTGGCACACGAACGCCTTTCAATTGTCGACCCGCAAAGTGGAGGGCAGCCTTTGTACTCTCCCGACCGGAAACAAGTACTTGCCGTAAACGGTGAAATCTATAACCACCGGGAAATCCGTACCCGATATGCCGGAAAATATGATTTTCAGACGGGAAGTGATTGTGAAGTTATTCTTGCCCTTTACAAAGACAAAGGCATTCACTTTTTGGAAGATATCAGCGGAATCTTTGCATTCGTTCTCTACGATGAAGAAAAAGATGAATTTCTGATTGCCCGTGACCCAATTGGCGTCATACCTTTATATATAGGCAGGGACAAAGACGGGAAAATATATTTCGGCAGCGAGCTGAAAGCTCTTGAAGGATTTTGCGATGAGTATGAATTATTCCTTCCGGGACATTACTATTACAGCAAGGAAGGGCAAATGAAACGTTGGTACGCACGCGACTGGACGGAATATGAAACTGTAAAAGACAACGATGCGAAAGCCGGCGATGTGAAAGAAGCATTAGAAGATGCCGTTCATCGCCAATTAATGAGTGATGTGCCTTACGGAGTACTTCTTTCCGGTGGCTTGGATAGTTCTGTTATCTCCGCCATTGCCAAGAAATATGCGGCCAAACGTATAGAAACAGACGGAGCAAGCGATGCATGGTGGCCTCAACTTCACTCCTTTGCTATCGGTCTGAAAGGTGCACCCGATTTGATAAAAGCACGTGAGGTTGCCGAATATATCGGTACCGTACACCACGAAATAAACTACACCGTGCAGGAAGGACTAGATGCGATCCGTGATGTTATCTATTTTATCGAAACGTATGATGTAACTACCGTACGGGCTTCCACTCCTATGTATCTATTGGCACGTGTCATTAAATCCATGGGAATCAAAATGGTGCTGAGCGGAGAAGGTGCCGACGAAGTTTTCGGAGGATACCTTTATTTCCATAAGGCTCCCACCCCACAAGCATTTCATGAAGAAACAGTACGTAAACTTTCTAAATTACACATGTATGACTGTCTTCGTGCTAATAAAAGTTTGTCAGCTTGGGGCGTAGAGGGACGTGTACCATTCTTAGACAAAGAGTTTCTTGATGTCGCAATGACGTTGAATCCGAAAGCCAAAATGTGTCCCGGAAAAAACATTGAAAAGAGAATCGTACGCGAAGCCTTTGCCGATATGCTACCGGAAAGCGTGGCATGGAGACAGAAAGAGCAGTTCAGTGACGGTGTAGGGTATTCCTGGATTGATACGTTAAAAGAAATAACCACTGCTGCCGTAAGTGATGAACAAATGGAAAACGCGGCCAGGCGCTTCCCTATCAATACCCCGCAAAATAAAGAAGAATATTATTACCGCAGTATCTTTGAAGAACATTTCCCCAGCGAAAGTGCAGCACGCAGTGTACCCAGTGTTCCCAGCGTAGCCTGCTCTACAGCAGAAGCGCTGGCATGGGATATCGCCTTCAAGAACCTGAATGAACCGAGCGGACGCGCAGTAAAAGGAATACATGAAGAAGCCTATACTTAACTGACGACAGAAAGAATCACAGAATCGGTTATTTCTGTTACTTTTTTGTAGTATTTCGATTCTAAATCCCAAGGATTAACGCAGATTAGCATATAATTGACTAATTTGCGTTTTCTTTTTTATAATTTTGAAGCCAAACCCAATTAAACCTATATAAACCCTTTAAAAGATAAAACGAATGAATTTAAAAAAAATGATGATAGGTTCCGCCCTTTTAATGGCTGCATGTTGTATGCAGGCGCAGACAAAAGCAATTGCTCACCGCGGTTTCTGGAAAACCCCGGGACCATCACAAAACAGTATTACATCACTTCTAAAAGCAGACTCTATCGGTTGTTATGGTTCAGAATTTGATGTTTGGCTTACTAAAGACAGCAAGTTAGTAGTCAATCATGATCCTGTGTACAAAATGAGACCTATGGAGTATTCTAAAGGAGACGCGCTCACTGGGTTGAAATTATCAAATGGAGAAAACCTCCCAAGTCTGGAGCAGTACTTAAAAGTCGGAAAAGAACATAATACTAAACTGATACTTGAACTGAAAGCACTTAACAGCAAAAAGCGCGAGACCAAAGCCGTTCAGGAAATTCTGGCTACGGTGAAAAAAATGGGATTAGAGAGCCGCATGGAATATATCACTTTCTCATTGCATGCCATGAAAGAGTTTATCCGCCTGGCACCTGCCGGCACTCCGGTATTCTATCTGAACGGTGAATTATCTCCGAAAGAATTAAAAGAACTCGGGGCTACGGGTCTTGACTATCACATGGGAGTGATTAAAAAACATCCCGAATGGATTAAAGAAGCTCATGACCTTGGTCTGAAAGTCAATGTGTGGACAGTGGACGAAGCCGAAGAAATGAAGTGGTTAATTGAACAGAAAGTAGATTTCATTACGACCAATGAGCCGGTTGTTTTGTTGGAAGAACTAAAAAAGAATAAATAAAACATACACATTCAATACTCTATCCTTCAACATTAATGAAACAGCCCGTTCCTTTAAAAGGAACGGGCTATTTCTCGGTGTCAAACGTATGGTTTCTTTTAAAGAAAAATGCAAACATATAAGAACTTAATTATCAATACACTACATTTTTCGTTATTTTTAATTGAGGAAGAAATTGATATTTCTATGCATACTTATAAAAGATTACAGTCCGATCACTTGAAATCATCTAATACATCTTTCAGTTCTTCCACTGTCAACTCCCCAACTTGTCTCCAGAGTTCATTTCTCTTATGTAATAAAAGAAAAGCCGGAATAGTATCTATGTTATGCGCATCGGCTATTGCCTTATCTTCTCCAACATTTACTCGTACTAATTCGATTGTCCTCTTCTCATAAGTACGGAGTACCGGCCCTATCCATTCGTAATGAGGCGACCAGTCCGCATAAAATACAACCAATACCAAATGATTGGTTCGTACTGCTGTTTCTAATTGTTTCTCTATATTCATATCTCTACATTTTTATATTAATATAGTGCTAGAACAATGAATACGGGAAAAGGTTCTTCAGAGTATCCGGCAAGCAATATGATAGTGAAATAAAGCTATCCGCTTTCATTTCGTCAAAACAAAAAGGAGTTTTTTCCTATTCTTATGACTAAATTTAAAGATTATCAAGGCTAATTATTCTTTATATATTATGAAAGTATATGCAAAACAATTCACCTAAATAACAGTTTATCAATATACATATATATATAATTTCAGATTATAACCAAACATAGCTATATACGAAACAATTGAAAGTTTACATAAAATAAATAGAGATTAGATATATATTTCAATAAAACATAAAGCAAAAAGTCATACCTTTGCATTGTAATAAAACAAAAGGATACAACAACCAGCAAATACAAGTCAAAATGACAAAAAAGATTAAGTTCACTAAAATGCATGGAGCAGGAAATGACTACATATATGTAGACACTACCAACTATCCGATAGCAGCTCCTGAAAAGAAAGCAATCGAATGGAGCAAGTTCCATACAGGAATTGGGAGTGACGGACTTATATTGATCGGAAACTCTGATAAGGCTGATTTCAGTATGCGTATTTTCAATGCAGACGGTTCGGAAGCGATGATGTGTGGTAATGGAAGCCGTTGTGTAGGCAAATATGTATATGAATATGGCTTGACTGATAAAACAGAAATCACTCTGGACACACTGTCGGGAATTAAAATTCTGAAACTTCATGTAGAAGGAAAAACAGTTACAGCAGTCACAGTAGATATGGGCAGTCCATTAGAAACAGGAGAAGTTCATTTTGAGGATAAATATCCTTTCCGATCAACCAGAGTATCAATGGGAAATCCTCATCTGGTTACTTTCGTGGATGATATTACCCAGATTAATTTGCCGGAAATCGGCCCTGAATTGGAGAATCATCATCTTTTCCCCGACAGAACCAATGTAGAGTTTGCACAAATTGTCTGCAAAGATACTATACGGATGAGAGTATGGGAAAGAGGTTCGGGAATTACTCAAGCCTGTGGGACAGGTGCTTGTGCTACCGCAGTAGCAGCCTTCATCAACGAGCTTACAGGAAGAAAAAGCGATATAATAATGGACGGTGGTACAGTCACCATTGAATGGGATGAAGCCTCGGGCCATATATTAATGACGGGACCGGCAACTAAAGTTTTTGACGGAGAAATTGAAGAAATCGAGGGTTGAGGGGTTGAAAATGAAGAATTAATAATAATAATTGATAGAAACTTAAAACAATAACCACATGGCATTAGTAAACGAACACTTTTTAAAATTACCGGGAAGCTATTTATTCTCGGATATAGCAAAAAAGATAAATACTTTTAGGATAACGCATCCCAAGCAGGACATCATCCGGCTAGGTATCGGCGATGTTACTCAGCCACTTCCCAAGGCTTGTATCGAAGCAATGCACAAAGCAGTAGAAGAACTAGCCGATAAGGATACATTCCGCGGATATGGTCCTGAACAGGGATATGATTTTCTAATTGAAGCAATTATAAAAAATGACTTTGCTCCGCGCGGTATTCATTTCTCCGCTTCAGAGATATTCATCAGCGACGGAGCAAAAAGCGATACTGGAAATATCGGAGATATTCTCCGTCATGACAACAGTGTCGGCGTCACAGACCCTATTTATCCGGTTTATATAGACAGTAACGTCATGTGCGGACGTGCCGGAGTATTAGAGGAAGAAACAGGTAAGTGGAGTAATGTAACTTATATGCCTTGCACAAGTGAAAATAACTTCATACCCGAAATTCCGGACAAACGGATAGATATTGTCTATCTCTGCTATCCGAATAACCCGACTGGCACTACACTGACAAAACCGGAATTGAAGAAATGGGTAGATTACGCTTTGGCAAATGACACGTTACTCCTGTTCGACGCTGCTTATGAGGCATATATTCAGGATGCGGATGTCCCCCACTCTATTTATGAAATCAAGGGAGCCAAGAAGTGCGCCATTGAGTTCCGTAGTTTTTCGAAGACGGCAGGATTCACCGGAGTGCGTTGCGGATACACTGTAGTCCCCAAAGAACTTACCGCCGCAACACTCGAAGGAGACAGAATCCCACTCAACAGACTGTGGAACCGCCGCCAATGTACTAAGTTCAACGGCACTTCCTATATCACTCAACGGGCGGCAGAAGCAGTTTACAGCGCAGAAGGAAAGGAACAGATTAAAGAAACGATTAACTATTATATGACCAATGCAGGAATCATGAAGGAAGGACTGGAAGCTAGCGGATTGAAAGTTTACGGAGGAGTCAACGCTCCCTATTTATGGGTGAAAACCCCGAATGGCCTTTCTTCATGGCGGTTCTTTGAGCAGATGTTGTATGAGGCCAACGTAGTCGGAACTCCCGGTGTAGGTTTTGGCCCCAGCGGCGAAGGCTATATCCGTCTGACGGCATTCGGTGAACGTAACGACTGCATTGAAGCCATGAGAAGAATAAAGAACTGGCTTTGAGCAGACATAGAATGGTTCTCTTATTATGATGTAAGAGGTGGCAGCAGGTATGGGATTCATCATCTTCAAAGTGCTCGACAAAGTCCACGGACTCCGCGTTCCGGCACGAGTTGAAGAAGAAAGGCTGGATATCTACGAACACGGAGAATCAGCATACAACTAACCATATAAGAGAACGTAATTATTTACTCTAACATATTTAACAACAAATCAAATTAGGTATTATGTCAAAACTAAGATTCAGAGTAGTAGAGACTGCTTTCAAGAAGAAAGCGGTTGAGGTAGCAACTCCTGTTGAACGTCCGTCGGAATATTTCGCCAAGTATGTGTTCAACAAGGAAAAGATGTTTAAATACCTTCCCAGCAAAGTGTATAATGCACTGATTGATGCTATTGATAATGGTGCTCCGCTAGACCGTAGCATTGCTGACGAAGTAGCTGCCGGCATGAAAAAATGGGCTATCGAAATGGGTGTCACTCATTATACCCACTGGTTTGCACCCCTGACCGAAGGTACGGCAGAAAAACATGATGCTTTTGTTGAACATGACGGTAAAGGTGGCATGATGGAAGAATTTACGGGCAAATTACTTGTTCAGCAAGAGCCGGATGCTTCCTCTTTCCCGAATGGAGGTATCCGTAATACTTTTGAAGCCCGTGGATATAGTGCCTGGGACCCTTCATCTCCTGCATTCATTGTAGATGATACTCTTTGTATCCCGACTGTGTTTATTGCATACACCGGCGAGGCCCTTGACTATAAAGCTCCATTATTGAAAGCATTACGTGCAGTAGACAAAGCAGCCGTAGACGTCTGCCATTATTTCAATCCGGAAGTGAAAAAAGTGGTTGCCTACCTTGGCTGGGAACAAGAATATTTTTTAGTTGATGAAGGTTTATATGCTGCCCGCCCTGACTTATTAATGACAGGACGTACCTTAATGGGACATGACAGTGCTAAAAACCAGCAGTTGGAAGACCACTACTTCGGTGCTATCCCCACCCGTGTAGCTGCTTTTATGAAAGAGCTCGAAATTGAAGCTCTGAAATTGGGTATTCCCGTAAAGACCCGTCACAACGAGGTTGCTCCTAATCAGTTCGAGTTAGCTCCGATATTCGAAGAATGTAACCTGGCAAATGACCATAACTTATTGATTATGTCATTGATGCGCAAGGTAAGCCGTCGACACGGTTTCCGTGTATTGCTTCATGAAAAACCATTTAAAGGTGTCAACGGTTCCGGTAAGCACAACAACTGGTCATTGGGTACTGATACGGGAATCTTATTAATGGGACCGGGGAAGACACCGGAAGACAATCTGCGTTTCGTGACATTTGTAGTAAATACGTTAATGGCAGTTTATCATCATAACGGGTTACTGAAGGCTTCTATCTCCAGTGCAACCAACGCCCACCGCTTAGGCGCCAACGAAGCACCTCCCGCAATCATATCTTCTTTCCTCGGAAAGCAGTTATCGCAAGTATTAGACCATATTGAAAACAGCACAAAAGACAATTTAATCAGCCTTAGCGGCAAACAGGGAATGAAACTGGATATTCCGCAGATACCGGAATTGTTGATTGACAATACAGACCGTAACCGCACCTCTCCTTTTGCCTTCACCGGAAACCGTTTCGAATTCCGTGCCGTAGGTTCCGAAGCAAACTGCGCCTCTGCAATGATTGCGCTGAACTCCGCAGTAGCAGACCAGTTAGCGAAGTTCAAGAAAGACGTGGACGCTCTAATTGAAAAAGGAGAACCGAAAGTTTCCGCTATCCTTGAAATCATTCGCGGATATATCAAAGAATGTAAAGCCATTCACTTCGACGGCAACGGCTACAGTGACGAATGGAAAGAAGAGGCTGCACGCCGTGGTCTGGATTGTGAAACGAGTGTTCCCGTTATCTTCGACAACTACCTGAAACCGGAAACAATTGCCATGTTCGAAGCTACCGGTGTAATGACAAAGAAAGAGTTGGAAGCACGCAATGAAGTGAAATGGGAAACCTACACGAAGAAGATCCAGATTGAAGCCCGTGTATTGGGTGACTTGGCTATGAACCACATTATACCGGTTGCAACCCAGTATCAGACGGATTTGATTAATAACGTCTATAAAATGCAATCCCTGTTTCCGGCAGAAAAAGCGGCGAAACTATCAGCAAAGAATCTGGAACTTATCGAAGAAATTGCTGACCGTACAGCCTTCATCAAAGAGCATGTAGACGCAATGGTAGAAGCGCGTAAAGTGGCGAACAAGATTGAAAGCGAACGTGAAAAAGCCATTGCTTATCACGACACGATTGTTCCGGCACTGGAAGAAATTCGTTATCACATCGACAAGTTGGAACTTATCGTTGACAACCAGATGTGGACACTTCCGAAATACAGAGAACTATTATTTGTAAGATAGAAAAAGAGAATGTCCGATGAAGAAGTTTTCATCGGACATAAAGTAGAAATGATCTATTTCTTTTGTTGGTTGTTTTAAGTTTGCAGTGGAGGGGTACCGTGAGGTAGCCCTCTTCTTTTTCTTATTTTATTCAATAATCTTCGCATCCTCAATATCCTCATCGTGATGTGATATCGGGTTCTTCGGACGGCAACGTACAAACTTAAACCAGTTTATCAATTCAGAAAGCGAATATACCAAGCTACTGATACCAATAATTATAAACGCTGTATTACGTGCTCCTGTCGGATTGAATAAAGCAACGATGCCCGCAATTAAAATCAAAGCGGGAACCAGATAAAATGCTCCCGGAACAGGTGTCCAACGACGAGCCATTGACAAGGAAGCTATCTGCTGCACCCCTCCCATTATCAGGATAAAACCTAACAAGAACATCAGGACATCTGCAAAAAATTCGGGCATTACAATCAGCCAAAGTCCGAAAAGCAGACTACCGACTCCTTCTATCGGAAAACGGGGCGAAACTCCGTCTTCGGATTTCTTACGTCCGAAATAGCCGAAAAGGCTGATAACACCGGGAATCAAAAAGGCAACTCCAACCGTAATAACGATATAACTGGCAGCTGTATTAGGCCACAGCACCAACACCAGACCAATCACTAATGCAAAGAGAATACGAATAAGGGAATAATTCATTGTTTTCATAAATTCTATATTTTTTAACCAAGTCTGTTTCAATACTTTTGCGAATATAAGTGTTTCTACTGATATATAAAAATAACAAATAAACATTGTAATAAGTTCGTAACAAAATCGTTATAGCTATTACATCTCACTTAGATACTTTTGCAGAAAATTAAAAATAGATTCTTCATCATGAAACCAAGCGAAACAAGAAAGAAGTGCCCTTATGTTGAGCGTGACATCAGTTGGATGTATTTCAACCAACGTATCTTACTCGAAGCTGCCCGCCCGGAAGTTCCTTTACTGGAACGGCTGACTTTTCTTGGCATCTATTCGAACAATCTTGACGAGTTCTTCCGCGTCCGTGTCGCTACCTTAAACCGGATTATAGAGTATGACGACAAGAATATACAGAAAGAACAGGAAATCGCTGCGCACACACTGAAACAGATAGGTAAACTGCACAACCGTTACTATGAACAGTTTGAAGAAACGTTCGCTTCTATCATGGAAGAACTGAAAAAAGAGAATATCTACGTTATCAAAGAAACGGAAATGAACGATGAGCAGAAAGCGTTCATCACTTCTTTCTATCGTAATAAGCTGAACGGTTCCACCAACCCTCTTTTCCTTAACGGTCCCCGACAGCTGGACGACCAGACAGATGAAGATATTTACCTGGCTATCCGCTTGCTCCGCAAAGATGAAGCAGGAAAAATAAAAGAGAAGGATTACGCGGTTATCCAACTGCCCGTTGGGGAATTCGGACGCTTCATCCAACTACCCGAATCGGAAGGAAAGACCTATCTAATGTTTCTTGATGATGTTATCCGTTACTGCCTGCCAATGATTTTTGTCGGAATGAAATATACGGATTATGAAGCATATACCTTCAAATTTACCAAAGACGCTGAAATGGAAATAGACAGTGATTTGCGGACCGGCGTACTTCAGAAAATCTCCAAAGGAGTGAAAAGCCGCAAGAAAGGCGAACCTCTCCGTTTTGTATATGACGAGCAAATCCCCAGGGACTTGCTAAAAAGACTGACCGACCGGCTGAATATAGACAAGAACGACACCCGCGTAGCCGGCGGACGTTATCATAATTTCAAAGACCTGATGAAATTTCCTGTCTGCGGACACAGTCATCTGAAATATCCGGTTTGGGAACCGATTTTCAAACCCGAACTAAATGGTACAGAAAGCCTGCTGACCCTGATTCGCCAGAAAGACCGTTCACTACATTATCCTTATCATAGTTTTGATACGTTCATCCGCGTACTGCGCGAAGCTGCTATCAGCAAAGAAGTGAAAAGCATCAAGATGACGCTTTACCGACTAGCTAAAGACTCCAAAGTGGTTAAAGCATTGATTTGCGCAGCAAAGAACGGTAAGAAAGTGACGGTAGTCATCGAACTACTGGCACGTTTTGACGAAGCCTCAAATATCAACTGGAGTAAAAGGATGCAGGATGCAGGAATCCGTGTAATCTTCGGGGTGGAAGGGCTGAAGATTCACTCCAAACTGGTGCACATCGGGACAAGACATGGAGATATTGTCTGTATCAGTACAGGCAACTTCCACGAAGGAAATGCACGTATGTATACCGACTATACCATTATGACAACTCACCGTCCCATTGTCCGGGAAGTAAATGCAGTATTTGACTTTATCGAGAAGCCATACACTCCCGTCAATTTCAAAGAGTTGCTCGTTTCTCCCAATGATATGCGTAAACGGTTGATTGCCCTTATCAATAAGGAGATAAAGAACAAGGAACAAGGAAAAGACGCCTATATCCTTGCCAAAGTAAATCACATAACAGACCGCGCACTTATCGAAAAGCTATACGAAGCCTCAGCAGCAGGAGTCAAGATAGAACTAGTTGTACGCGGCAACTGTTCTTTAGTACCGGGCGTTCCGGGTGTCAGTGAAAATATACATATCAATGGAATTATCGACCGTTATCTTGAACACTCACGTATTTTCATTTTCGCTAATGCCGGAGAAGAAAGGTATTATATCGGTTCAGCAGATTGGATGCCACGCAATCTGGACAACCGCATCGAAGTACTGGCTCCTGTTTATGACAAAGAGATACAGGCGGATTTAAAACGGATTGTTTGTTACGGGTTTCAGGATACAGCCAAAGGACGCATAGTAGACGGAATGGGAACCAACCGGATATGGAATTTTCCGTTTACTCCCCCGCTTAGTGAAGAAATGGCATCGCTTTTCCGTTCACAAGAAAAATTATATAACGAATACAAGAACACATGATGATAAATATGAAGAAAGTTAATTATGCAGCAATCGACATCGGTTCCAATGCCGTACGACTACTGATAAAATGCGTAAACGAAGAAAATGCGCCCGAACTTATGAGTAAGGTGCAACTCATCCGTATCCCGTTACGGCTAGGAGAAGACGCTTTCACAGCAGGTATTATTTCAGCAGAAAAAGAAAAGAAACTGATCCGGCTGATGAAAGCTTACAAGCAGTTAATGAAAATATATGATGTAGTGGATTATCGCGCCTGTGCCACGTCCGCTATGCGTGATGCCCGGAACGGTAAAGCTATCGTCCGGCAAATAGCCAAAAAAACGGGTATTCGTGTAGATATTATCGACGGACAGGAAGAAGCGCATATCGTATATGACAATCATATCGAGCAACTGTTTGCTTCCGGACAGAATTATCTATATGTAGATGTTGGCGGCGGTAGTACGGAAATCAATCTTATCAGTAACGGAGAACTGAAAAACTCCCGTTCATATAATATAGGTACAGTCCGTATGCTTAGCGGCATGGTGAAAGAGGAGGAAAAAGAAGCGTTACGTACTGACCTGATTGGCATTGCCACAGAATATGCGCCTGTCAGCATTATCGGTTCGGGGGGAAATATCAACAAACTCTTCCGTCTCGCGGATAAAAAGGATAAAAAGGCTTCTCTCCTACCAGTTGAGTCACTACGTGAGATTTATTTAGCATTACAGGTACTTCCCGCCGAACAGCGCATCAAACAATACAAGCTAAAACCGGATCGGGCAGATGTAATTGTTCCGGCAGCAGAGATATTTCTTGAGGTGGCGACTTATGTAAAAGCTACTGGTATTATTGTACCTACTATCGGATTGTCCGATGGTATCATTGATAGTCTGTACACACAGAATATGAATGTACCACCTGTTTCGCATAATTCTACTTCTCCAAGTTAAAGAATTTATACCTCAGTTTGCAACAATTTATTCGTCTGACAGCTGTCTTCTTTTCGTCTGACAGTTGTTAGACGAAAAGACAACAGTTGTCAAACGAATGTTCAACAACTGTCAGACGAATAAGATCATGTAAAACAAATACTACTACCTTACAATCAAAGCATTAATTCGTAGCAAAAACCACCGGAAAACAAAAACTTCTCCGGCGGTTGACTTATATTTAAAAGAAAAGGTTAGTATTCTATCACTTTATCACTACTTGAAGGCATATTATACCAATCGGTATTAGTACTCTGGTCATGTGCCCAGTCCGCAAACTTAGCATACGCCTCTGTTATCACAGTTCTTTCTGTCGGATATGCGAATTTATCAGGAACGCAAAGAGCCCATGTATTATTGACTACCTTGATAACCTCAAGCACGTTATTATCTGCCAACTGACCATTCGCCGTTGCCGAATTAAATTGATTCAAATGAATCTCCGTTCTCTTTTCACCAGTACCCTGATATGCTATAAAGAAGTCTAAACAGTTTGTTACACTGGGAATGGATACGGCATTTTTAAGTTTGATTATCACTTCAAGAGTATATATATCTGTTAGAGATGTACTTGCATTTCCAGTATTCAGCATAGGACGTTGTGTTCCGGTATATCCATATACAGAATGTGCATCTCCAAACAAAGGAATGACAAGTTCACTGCCAGTCGTCTCATAAGATGCATCTTCAAATATACGGGAAGCAGACAAAGAACCG
This sequence comes from Bacteroides sp. 43_46, assembly GCF_001915455.1. NCBI lineage: Bacteria > Pseudomonadati > Bacteroidota > Bacteroidia > Bacteroidales > Bacteroidaceae > Bacteroides > Bacteroides sp. 43_46. The sequence continues at coordinate 42,247 of NZ_MNQN01000098.1, forward strand.
TCACGTTGAGCGGCGCCGGCTCCAAAGTCAACCGTTTCCACATTACTTTTATTTATTCCCAGTATTCTTAATCCGGCACCTAATTGCTTCATGGCACCCACAGCCTGAAGGTCAACCACGTATTTCAATTCTTTCACTTCATTACCGGCAACGGGTAAAGTCACGTTCAATACAATATCATTGAAATCATAATCGCCTGCTTTGGGATAATTATCTTCGAAAGCATAGGAATAAACGGCTTTCCGAATCTCCACGTCATCGGGGGTATCATCAGAACCATATCCTTCTTTTATACACCCATCTTCATCAGCAGGAAGCAAAAAATCTGCTTTTCCCGGATTGCAATAAGTGGCGGAATTCTGTAAGCCTTTATATACTAACCAGTCGAAAGGAGTCCACAGTGATTGCTCTTTTTCATTAGAAGAGGTCTGGTCTGTTATCTCACAAATAATGTTATTCGTGACTTTCGAATTTGATTCAATGAGCCCTGAAATATTAGCAATCGTATGAATTCTCAACAAAGCCGTTCCCGTTGTGGGACCGACTACATGCCTATATAGACTAGCTTTACCTGTACAGGTCAGTATTGATTGTGCCTCCATCACAATATCATTGTTATTTCCGTTATAACCCAACTCCCCACAAATAGCTTCAGAAGTATGCCCCATTATAAGTGTACCGAACTGAAACATTCCTGCCACATTCATATAACAGCCGTTCTTAACATTGGTATTGTTATTACCATTAATACTACCAGCCTCAATAACACCGTGATTTATCAGTGTTGTACCGCTTGTAGATGCATTGTAAGAATTCAATTTAAGCGTTCCATAATTCATGAAATCAACCCCACTTCCACCGCCATCAATATTTAAACGGGAACAATCAATCATACCAGCATTATAATTACTAAACCCGGCAGAACTATTTGTTATTGAAATATCTCCCTCACCTATAATACTACCACCCGGCATTACAGTTATATAAGAAGCCCGAGTCAATATCAAACTGGCATTTCTAGTTATTTCTATTTTTCCTCCATTTTCAACTATTACCTCCGTTATATCACTGAATTGATTTTCGTTTTCAATCACCCATGTACTTCCTTCAGGAACAATCACTTTCACGGCATTAGCTCCACCCCAAGTTCCTCCTGTAGTAAATCTTGCCCTAAAGCCCCCTTCCTGAATCTTAAACCAACGTTCCTTTTCCTTGAAAACAGGAAGATTATAGGCAGAATACTGGTCAAATCCAGAGCCAAGATCCCAGCCGGACTTAATAATAGTAGCATAGGCCTTTTTATTACTAATATACTCATCTGTATAAGGAGCTGCCATAGCAGGTATATCTGTTATAGTTCTCGTGATAGAACAAGTAGTACTACCTTCTTTATTTCCGAAACAGGCCTTCACCTCTTCATTTTCAATAGCGATCGGTTGCACAAGATAATGTCCTTTTCTGTCTACACGCGCGACAAATACTCTATCGAGTGCAGTAGCACAATCCATTACAACATTAAAAGATGTACTTCTATTTGCAACACCTTCTGCTAAAAGTTTGGCATTACTTTCCGGACTTAAAGGATTCGCATCAAATATCCGTATCGGATAATCCTCTCCTAAATCTCCATTAACCGTCACGTGTGCAGTTACACTACGGGACATAGTCCAGTCTCCGTCAGGATCGATATTCTTTACCGGAAAAGTTTCTTCATAAATCTGTCTCAGTTGTTCTGCATCAAACAGATTTTTCTCATTATCCACACAACTGATAAAAACGGCAGAAGTTGCCAATAAAGAAAAGGTTAATACTTTTGCAATGTTTTGTTTCATAATCCCTTAATGCTTTAGTTCGTTTTATTTATGCGCAAAAACATCCACAACCCTCTCAATCATCGGTCATGGACGGTGCAAAGATAACTGTATTTGCAGATATTAAATAAAAAAAGGCTGCATTTTTCAATACAGCCTTCCTGTTTTTTTCTTTTTCAATCAAAAAGGGAAGATCAAAGGCAAAACAAATATCATCACAATTCCCATGATAATCTGTAACGGTAATCCTACTTTCACATAATCCATAAAAGTATATTGTCCGGCAGGCATTACCAATGCATTAGGCGGCGTAGAGAATGGAGAAGCAAAACACATACTTGCCCCCACTGTCACAGCAAACAGGAAAGGAATCGGGCTAACCCCGATTTGTATAGCACTTTGCAAAGCAATAGGTGCCAGCAGTACCGCAGTAGCCGTATTACTGATAAACATAGTCATCAATGAAGTAGTAAAATAGATACCCGCCATCAGAGCCAATGGTCCATAGGAACCCAATCCGCTCACCAATGTATTGGATATATACTCCGACGCTCCTGTTTTCTCCAATGCCAACGACATAGGCAACATTGCTGCAATGAGTACAATACTTTCCCAATTTATCGTTTTGTATGCGGCCTCTACATTACGGAAACACCCTGTCAGTACCATTAATATACCCGCAATCATAACAGCCGTAACCGGAGCAACCGGGATAAAATCAAATACCATCATTAACACCATTAACACCATGATAGCAGCAGCCACCGGAGCTTTATAGTCTAAAGTTACTTTAGCAGCTTCGGCTAAAGGCTGACCTAATACCACCCAATCAGAGTCTTCCTTACTAAGACGGGCGATATTTCCCCAAGTGCCTTGTACCAAAAGCACGTCGCCACTATGAATATGCTCATTTCCCAAATCCTGTAACAGATATTCCTTTTTACGACGGATACCTAAAACGTTCACATTATATTTATCACGGAATCCGGCTTCTTTAATTGTCTGGTTTACCAAATTAGACGCAGGCATCAATACTATTTCAGCAATACCTATATCATAAAAATCAAGAGAACTAGTTGTATTTTTCGTTTCCTCGGTAGCATGGTCACCTAATATATCGAGCAGATAATCTTCAGCAAACAGTTGTACTTTCTCAAAATCTCCTGTCACATACAGAATATCTTCTACTTGCAAAACCGTATCCGGTGCCGCAAATTTCTGCGTGATAGTTTTCAGGAAACGATGTTGCGATGCATCCCCACGACGGACTTCCATTATATTCAATCCATATTTGCGTCGTATATCCAAATCAATAATCGTTTTTCCCAAGAGTCGGGAATCCCCTATCACCTGCAAACGAAACAGGTTACTGGAAAGCCCGTATTCATTGACCAACTGCTTTAACGATTTTCCTGAACGGTTACTGTCATTCTTCTGTCCTTTTTTAGACAGAAACCATTTACTAAGCGGCATCAATACCAATGTACCGACAATCACACAAACAATGCCAACAGGCAGAAAAGAGAAGAAAGAAAGCGGTTCGAGTCCTGCCGAAGTTAATGTGTTCTGTATCACAAGGTTCGGCGGAGTACCAATCAATGTCATCATGCCTCCCATACTACTTGCAAATGCCAACGGCATCAGCAAGCGGCTCGGATTCATCCCAGCACTCATCGCCAGACTAACCACAATAGGAAGCATTAACGCTACTGTTCCGGTATTGCTGACAAATGCACCGATAGCTGAAGTCACCAACATCACCAATAGAAACAGACGAATTTCACTCGTTCCCGCAAGTTTAAGAATACGCGAACTTATCATCTTTGCCAACCCTGTTTGAAAAATAGCACCTCCTACCACAAACAGTCCGATCATCATAATAACTACCGAATTGGAGAAACCCGAAAGGGCTTCATCAGGAGTTAATATCTGAAAGACAAGTAAAGCAACCAGCGCACATAACGCCACAATATCCGAACGGATTTTACCATTTACAAAAAAGATAGCCGAAAGAACGAGAATAATAATGGTTATCAACATAAGTAATAAAATAAAATGAATGTTTTATTTCGATGATATCAAAAACTTGAGTGAACAAATATAGATATTTCTTCCCCCTTATAGAAAACAAATTAAAATTATTTTTGGTTTAAATGACGTCATTTTAATATCAAACAAGATATTCCCGTATTGCTTTGGGGTGCCAATACACGATACGATTGAACAATAAAAAACTGCCCTGTATACTTTTCTGATAAAAGTCACAAGGCAGTTATTATTTCTTATAGGAAAAGAAATTATAGTGCAGTTTCCAATATCTTACGAGCCACAGCACCTGTCACATTTCCATTTTCTCCATATTTTACTCCTCGCTCATTGAAGCGGCGTTCAATTTCAAGAATCGTCTCCTGGCCGATGTTTTCTTCGTGCAGGCGTGTAGTCAACCCCAATGAACGGAAGAATTGTTCCGTACAGCGGATTGCCTCATCTATTCGTTCCTCTTTTGTACCCGAAGTTATTCCCCATACGCGCTCACCATATTGCACAAGTTTATCTCCTTTGGCTTCCCGAAGCACTTGCAATGTAGCGGGAAGTACAATCGCCAGCGTATGTCCGTGTGTCAACCCGTGCAATGCAGTGATTTCATGTCCTATCATGTGAGTTGCCCAGTCCTGCGATACTCCCATAGCTATAAATCCATTCAATGCCATTGTAGCCGAAAGCATAAAGTCAGCCATAAGTTGATAATCATGCTGGTTCTCACGGATTTTCGGAGCTATTTCTATAAGAGTTTGCAGGAGTCCTTCTGCCCAACGGTCCATGACACGGCTTTGTCTGGGAGTAGTCATATACTGTTCCATGACATGTACAAATGTGTCCGCCAATCCACAAGCCACTTGATGAGGAGGTAAAGTAAATGTTACTTCCGGATCAAGAATAGAGAATAACGGATAGTTGGAATAAAAAGGATATTTTTCTTTGGTTTCACGACGTGAGATCACTGCTCCATTGTTCATTTCCGAACCGGTAGCGGGAAGCGTCAACACAGTGGAAAGAGGTACAGTGTGGGTAGCGGGACGTCCGGCAAGCACCAAGTCCCAAGCATCACCGTCATACAATAACCCGGCAGAGATTAATTTTGTACCGTCAATCACGGAACCACCACCAACAGCTAATAAATAATCTACCTTCTCTTCTTTTCCCAAAGCAATCGCTTTGCGGAGAGTTTCGATAGCAGGATTGGGTTCAATCCCCCAAAATTCAACGGTATAATGATTCTTCAGTGCTTCCTTCACCTGATCGTATACCCCGTTTTTCTTTACACTTCCACCGCCAAAAGTAATCATGATACGTTTGTCGGACGGAATTTCTTTCGCCAATCGGGCAATCATCCCGCGCCCCATTATCAGTTTGACGGGATTTTGAAAGATAAAATTTTCCATATCTTGTCTATTGTTATTATTTCGGTTATTATTCACTTTTCATGTTTCATGCAAATATACACGAATTATCTGAAACCTTGTCGGAATCAGGCTATGAATTGCTGCGTAAGAGAAGGAACCATAGCCGACAACCAAGGTTTCATATCTTCTGCTACCAACAACCAATAAAGTAATAATATAACGAAAATGGCAATAGCGATACCTACTAATACTTTTCTCTGTTTCATAATTGTTTTCTGTTTAAATATTCAGTATTTATAAGAACAGATCAGGGGGAAAATTGTTCTATATCAGAAAAATGAAGGGGAAAATGAAAAAAAGTCATTTTTTGTTTGTTGTTTCAAACAAAGTGTCTATATTTGCTCCCGTTAAATAACAAATGACAATGAGAACTATATTAGTAAATACATATTGGTGGTGGCGTCCGTTACAACTCCGACAGTCGTAAGGGAGCAGCGCTCGTATGTATATACCTCATTAAAGATATAACAGATTTGAAAGAGCCCTGTCGCAACTTGCGGCAGGGCTTTTTTATTTGCCCGTTTCTAAACATCGAAAAAAATAACATATAAAAATAGATAGGATTATGAAAAGTTTTTTAGTTGACCAGGATGGCTATTACGGAGAGTTCGGCGGTGCTTATGTACCGGAAATTCTCCACAAATGTGTAGAGGAACTGAAGAATAAGTACCTCGAAGTACTTGAGAGTGAGGAATTCAAGAAAGAATTCGAACAGTTGTTACGTGATTACGTAGGACGTCCTTCCCCACTCTATCCGGCAAGGCGCCTTTCGAAAAAATATGGTTGCAAATTATATCTGAAACGGGAAGACTTGAACCATACAGGTGCCCATAAAATCAACAACACTATCGGACAGATTCTATTGGCACGCCGCATGGGAAAAAAGCGCATCATCGCCGAAACCGGCGCCGGCCAACATGGAGTGGCTACCGCTACCGTATGTGCACTAATGAATATGGAATGTATCGTATACATGGGAAAAACGGATGTGGAACGCCAGCACATCAACGTTGAGAAAATGAAAATGCTGGGAGCTACCGTAATCCCTGTCACCTCCGGGAATATGACACTGAAAGACGCTACCAACGAAGCTATCCGCGACTGGTGCTGTCATCCCGCCGACACTTATTATATCATCGGTTCTACTGTAGGACCTCATCCTTACCCGGATATGGTGGCACGTCTGCAATCCGTTATCAGTGAAGAAATCAAAAAGCAACTTCAAGAAAAAGAGGGACGCGATTACCCCGACTACCTGATAGCCTGTGTAGGAGGAGGAAGTAATGCTGCCGGAACTATTTATCATTATATCAACGATGAGCGGGTAGGTATCGTCCTGGCAGAAGCCGGAGGCAAGGGAATAGAAACCGGAATGACCGCAGCTACCATTCAACTTGGCAAATTGGGAATTATCCACGGAGCACGTACTTACGTTATCCAAAACGAAGACGGACAAATTGAGGAACCTTATTCGATTTCTGCCGGACTCGATTATCCGGGTATCGGACCGATACACGCGAATCTTGCCGCACAAAGACGCGCCAACGTTCTGGCAATAAACGATGACGAAGCCATAGAAGCTGCTTATGAACTGACTAAGTTTGAAGGAATTATCCCCGCACTGGAATCAGCTCATGCGCTTGGCGCTTTAAAAAAGTTGAAATTCAAACCGGAAGATGTAGTCGTATTAACTGTATCCGGACGTGGCGACAAGGATATAGAGACTTATTTATCCTTTAACGAAGAAAAACAGGACAATTAGTTCACAGTAATTTGTAACTTGTAATTTGTAATCAAAATGAAAACATTCAATTATACTACCCACAGTAAACAGGTGTTGGGAGATATGCATACTCCGGTCAGCATTTATCTGAAAGTGCGTGATATGTATCCGCAATCTGCATTAATGGAGAGTTCCGATTATCACGCCGGAGAAAATTCACTGTCATTCATCGCCCTTTGTCCACTGGCAAATATCGGTGTGAACAGTGGTATAGTCACAGCCAACTATCCGGACAATAGCCGCACGGAAGAACCGCTGACGAAAACATTCACCGTAGAAAAGGCAATGAACCGATTCATCAATCAATTCCAAGTGACCGGAGAAAATAAGAATGTATGCGGACTTTATGGATACACGACTTTCAATGCCGTGAAATACTTCGAACATATTCCCGTTAAAGAGAGCCACGATGAACAGAATGATGCACCGGACTTATTATATATATTATACAAATACATAATTGTCTTCAATCATTTCAAAAATGAATTGACACTCGTAGAGATGTTGACCGAAGGGGAAGAAAGCGGCCTGCCGGAACTGGAAGCAGCTATTGAAAACCGGAATTATGCTTCTTACAATTTTTCTGTGACAGGTCCCGTTACCAGCCCTATCACAGATGAAGAACACAAAGCCAACGTCCGCAAAGGTATTGCGCACTGTATGCGTGGCGATGTATTCCAGATCGTTCTTTCCCGGAGGTTCATTCAGCCTTACGCCGGAGATGATTTCAAAGTATATCGGGCACTCCGCAGCATTAACCCTTCCCCTTATCTTTTCTATTTCGATTTCGGAGGATATCGAATCTTCGGTTCTTCACCGGAAACACACTGCAAGATTGAAAGCAACCATGCTTATATCGATCCGATTGCCGGAACAACACGCCGGAGTGGCGATATCGTGAAAGACCGTGAACTGGCAGAAGCATTACTGGCTGATCCTAAAGAAAATGCGGAGCACGTTATGCTGGTAGACCTTGCCAGAAACGACTTGTCACGTAATTGTCATGATGTACGGGTACTTTTCTATAAAGAGCCACAATATTACAGTCATGTCATCCACTTGGTTAGCCGTGTCAGTGGTGAATTGAACGAGGATGCGGACAAGATAAAAACTTTTATTGATACGTTCCCTGCCGGCACTTTGAGCGGCGCGCCCAAAGTACGTGCCATGCAGTTAATTAGTGAAATAGAACCTCACAATCGCGGAGCTTACGGTGGTTGTATCGGTTTTATCGGATTAAACGGTGAATTGAATCAAGCCATAACTATCCGTACCTTCGTCAGTCGCAACAATGAATTGTGGTTTCAGGCAGGAGGTGGTATTGTGGCACGGAGTCAGGATGAATACGAATTGCAAGAAGTCAACAATAAGTTGGGAGCACTGAAAAAGGCGATTGATTTAGCCGTTCAATTAAAGAACTAAGCAGAAAAAATAAAGTAACCTGTTTAAGCAACAATTTTACAATAATCATAAAATGAAAATATTACTTTTAGATAATTACGACTCTTTCACCTACAACTTATTGCACGCAGTGAAAGAATTAGGTGCTACGGACATAGAAGTAGTCCGCAACGATCAAATAGGACTTGATAATGTGGAACGATTCGATAAAATCATCTTGTCTCCCGGGCCGGGTATCCCGGAAGAAGCAGGTTTATTGTTGCCTATTATCAAAAAGTATGCAGCCACGAAAAGTATTTTAGGTGTCTGTCTGGGACATCAGGCTATCGGCGAGGCTTTCGGTGCACGACTGGAGAATCTGAAAGAGGTATATCACGGTGTACAGACCCCGGTCAGTATCCTACGACAAGATGTATTATTCGAAGGGCTGGGAAAAGAAATTCCCGTAGGACGTTATCACTCTTGGGTGGTCAGCCGGGAGGATTTTCCTGACTGTCTGGAAATAACGGCAGAAAGCCGGGAAGGACAAATCATGGCATTGCGCCATAGGACCTATGATGTGCACGGGATACAATTCCACCCCGAATCAGTATTAACTCCGCAAGGAAAAGAAATTATCAAGAACTTCTTAAACAATTAAATTTATGAAACAGATTCTATACAAGCTTTTCGAGCATCAATATCTGGGACGTGATGAAGCCCGTACTATCTTACAAAATATCGCACAAGGAAAATATAACGATGTACAGGTGGCCTCACTCATCACTGTCTTTCTAATGCGCAATATCTCAGTCGAAGAATTATGCGGCTTCCGCGACGCATTGTTGGAAATGCGCGTTCCGGTTGATTTAAGCGAATTTGCGCCGATAGATATTGTAGGAACCGGTGGTGACGGGAAAAACACGTTCAATATTTCCACAGCATCTTGCTTCACGGTAGCCGGAGCAGGTTTCCCGGTCGTGAAACATGGTAATTACGGAGCAACATCTGTTAGTGGCGCCAGTAACGTAATGGAACAACATGGTGTAAAGTTCACCGACGATATAGATCAGTTGCGCCGCAGCATGGAACAATGTAACATTACTTATCTGCACGCTCCGTTGTTTAATCCGGCATTAAAAGCGGTCGCTCCGGTTCGCAAAGGACTTGCCGTGCGTACCTTTTTTAATATGCTCGGCCCGTTAGTAAATCCAGTATTACCGGCTTATCAACTTTTGGGAGTTTACAATCTTCCGTTATTACGCCTCTATACTTATACTTATCAGGAAAGTAAAACCAAATTTGCCGTTGTTCATAGCTTGGACGGATATGATGAAATTTCTCTGACGAATGAATTTAAGGTAGCAACGAGTGACAACGAAAAGATTTATACTCCCGAAAGCCTCGGATTCTCCCGTTATAGGGACATTGACCTGGATGGCGGTCAGACACCGAAAGAGGCTGCCAAAATTTTCGATAATATCATGAATAATACAGCAACTGAAGCTCAAAAAAATGTAGTAGTAGTTAATTCGGCTTTTGCCATTCATGTTATTTGTCCGGAAAAGACTATTGAAGAATGTATCACTCTTGCAAAAGAATCACTAGAAAGCGGAAGGGCACTGAATACATTAAAGAAGTTTATTGAACTCAATAATTAAAATATGAAAGATATATTATCCGAAATCATAGCAAATAAACGATTTGAAGTAGATCTGCAAAAACAGGCGATTTCTATCGAGCAGTTGCAGGAAGGAATTAGTGAAATGCCGTCTTCCCGTTCCATGAAACAGGCATTAATTTCCTCGTCTCCGGGAATTATAGCAGAGTTCAAACGTCGTTCTCCGTCCAAAGGCTGGATAAAGCAGGAGGCTCGTCCGGAAGAAATAGCTCCGGCTTATGCGGCTGCGGGGGCCTCTGCGCTCTCTATCCTCACGGATGAGAAGTTTTTCGGAGGGAACTTGAAAGACATTCGCGCTGCACGTCCTTTGGTAGATATTCCGATTCTTAGAAAAGATTTTATCATTGACGAATACCAACTCTATCAAGCTAAAATTGTTGGTGCAGATGCTGTACTTCTCATTGCCGCTGCTTTGAAACCGGAAAAATGCAATGAACTTGTGAAGAAAGCACACGATTTAGGTCTGGAAGTACTACTAGAAATTCACAGTTCCGAGGAGTTAACTTATATTAATGAGAAAATAGATATGGTGGGAATCAACAATCGGAATTTAGGAACATTCTTCACTGATGTGGAAAACTCTTTTCGGCTGGCCGGACAACTTCCCCAAGATGCAGTATTGGTATCCGAAAGCGGAATCTCCGACCCGCAAACTGTAAAACGTCTGCAAACAGCCGGATTCCGGGGATTCCTGATCGGAGAAACATTTATGAGAACTACACAACCGGGAAACACCTTAGGGAATTTCCTGCAAGGTATACAATAAATCAATTATTCAAAACAGAAGATTTATGGTCAACGGAAAAATCATCAAAGTATGCGGTATGCGCGAAGCCGAAAACATACAGGAGATAGAATCGCTCCAAGATATAGATATGCTGGGATTTATCTTCTATCCCAAATCTCCCCGGTATGTCTATGAGCTTCCGGCTTATCTGCCTATCCACACCCACCGTGTCGGTGTTTTTGTGAACGAAGACAAGCAGATTGTCAGTATGTATGCTGACCGTTTCGGACTAAACTATGTGCAACTACATGGAAATGAGTCACCGGAATACTGTCGATCATTGTATTCCATGGGGATAAAAATTATCAAAGCCTTTTCTATATCCCATCCGAAAGATCTGAAAAATGTATATAAGTATGAGAAAGTCTGTGACCTTTTCCTGTTCGATACCAAATGCGAACAATACGGCGGCTCCGGTAACTTGTTCGACTGGAATATTCTGCATACCTATAACGGTCTCCTTCCTTTCCTTCTTAGCGGAGGCATCAACTCTTACAGCGCCAACGCACTAAAGGAGTTCAAACATCCACGTCTCGCCGGTTACGACCTGAACAGCCGTTTTGAATTGGAACCGGGGAAAAAAGATCCGGTACGAATCCGGACATTTTTAAATGAACTAAAATGATAAATTTAATTTTTTAAAGTCATGAACAGAATTAACCAACTCTTCAATAGCAATAAGAAAGATTTACTTTCCATTTATTTTTGTGCAGGTGATCCAACTTTGGACGGTACTGCCGATGTGATCCGTACCCTCGAAAAGCATGGTGTCAGCATGATCGAAGTCGGAATCCCCTTCAGTGACCCAATGGCAGACGGTATTGTCATTCAAAATGCCGCAACTCAAGCATTACGCAACGGAATGTCCCTAAAGGTACTTTTTGAACAATTACGTAACATCCGCCGGGATGTAAAAATCCCATTAGTATTAATGGGCTATTTAAACCCGATTATGCAGTTCGGATTCGAAAATTTCTGTCGCAAATGCGTGGAGTGCGGAATCGACGGTGTTATTATTCCTGACCTTCCCTTCCATGATTACCAGGAACGCTATCGCATCATTGCCGAACGTTACGACATTAAAGTGATTATGCTTATCACCCCCGAAACCAGCGAAGAACGTGTACGTGAGATTGATGCACATACAGACGGATTCATTTATATGGTTTCATCGGCAGCCACTACCGGAGCTCAACAGGATTTCAATGAACAAAAACGGTTATACTTCAAGAAGATTGAAGATATGCATCTAAAAAACCCATTAATGGTAGGATTCGGAATTTCTAACAAGGCAACTTTTCAGGCTGCCTGCGAACATGCTTCAGGAGCTATTATAGGTAGTCGATTCGTCACCCTGCTCGAAGAAGAAAAAGACCCGGAAAAAGCTATTCTCAAACTGAAAGAAGCACTGAAGTAAGTTTATAGAAGTAATCAGGAGTAAGTAGTTACTACTTTAGCTACTTACCCTGCTTTTCCTTTTAATTCCTAGCATACATCCGCATAAATATTCAATATTATAACATTTTACGCTAAAATACAAACAAATTTATCATTTACTATCCATAATTCGCAATTAATCTATATCTTTGTCAGCGTTTTAACAGTAATTCAACAATTATGAGAGCAGAAACTCCTTCCGTTTTGTTAATTTACACGGGTGGAACTATCGGAATGATAGAAAACCCAGAAACTGGTGCGCTAGAAAACTTTAATTTCGATCATCTGCTCAAGCACGTTCCTGAGCTAAAAAGATTCAACTATCGCATTTCCTCCTATCAATTTAATCCTCCTATCGATTCTTCGGACATGGAGCCTGCTTACTGGGCAAAACTGGTAAAAATCATCAATTACAATTATGATTATTTCGACGGTTTTGTGATCCTTCACGGAACAGATACAATGGCATATACAGCCTCCGCCTTAAGTTTTATGCTTGAGAATCTGAGTAAGCCTGTGATCCTCACCGGCTCCCAACTCCCTATCGGAACTTTGCGTACAGACGGGAAAGAAAATCTCATCACTGCTATTGAAATCGCTGCTGCAAAAAATCCGGATGGCACTGCTATCGTTCCGGAGGTATGCATTTTCTTTGAAAATCATCTGATGCGTGGTAATCGTACCACCAAAATCAATGCAGAAAACTTTAATGCTTTTCGCTCTTTCAATTACCCGCCTTTGGCACGAGTTGGCATACACATTAAATACGAGCCCAACCTCATTCGTAAACCAGACCCTACGAAGCCGTTAAAGCCGCATTACTTATTTGATAACAATGTGGTTATTTTAACCCTTTTCCCTGGTATTCAAGAGAGTATTGTAACTTCACTCCTTCATGTTCCCGGATTAAAAGCTGTGGTAATGAAAACTTTCGGTTCAGGAAATGCACCGCAAAAAGAATGGTTTATCCGTCAATTAAAGGAGGCTACTGAACGAGGCATTATCATTGTCAACATCACCCAATGTGCTTCCGGAGCAGTCGAAATGGGACGTTACGAAACCGGAATGCATCTCTTGGAAGCAGGTGTTATCAGCGGATACGACAGTACCCCTGAATGTGCTATAACAAAACTAATGTTTCTATTAGGACACGGACTGCCCAACAAAGATATACGATACAAAATGAACTCCTGTTTAATAGGAGAAATCACCAAGTCTTAAGACACCCATTCGATTATTATAATCCTTTGATTCTCAAATCTGATATATCTGTAGATTTGAAAATCAAGGGATTTCTTATCATATAAAAAGTCTTAATCGCACCTACTAGAGCTAAAATAGAACCGAAACGGAAATTCAATTGTTTTTCCTACATAAAATAACAGAAAATACAGCCTAAATATAAGACATGCGGCTATTTTTGCATTAGATTTTGGTTACAAACAATCAAGCAATATTAATTATGATGAAAAAAACAATTCATTTCATGCCAATCATTGCAATAGCAATGGGAGGTATCCTGTTTAGTTGTGTTGACTCGGGGAAGGATTTGTATGATCCCTCCTACGAAACGTCCAACCCAATGGGAGACGGTTTTGCTGCTCCTGATGGTTTTGATTGGAGCACAATCAAAACAGAAAATGTCACAGTCGAAGTTAAAGATGAAGAAGGAGGGTTATATTCCTACTTAGTAGAAATATATACAGAAGATCCTCTTACTAATGAAAACGCATCTGTACTGGCTACAAGGACAGCAAATAAAGAGAATAACTTTAAAGCTACAGCTGCTATCACTCTGCTACCTACGCAAAAAGGTATTTATATAAAGCAGACTGATCCCAGAGGACGTGTAGAGGTATATCTGTTTGATGTGCCGGAAGATAATGACAACTTTACCTGTAAACTCTACTATCAAGAATCTGCTGCTCAAAACAGAGTGTTAATGAGCCGTACCGCTACCACAAGAGCTGTTTCACCCGAGAAACCGGTTTATACTTCCATACCAAGTGAAGCAAAAGAAATTACAGAAATGCAAGGAACAACTTTACTGCGTGACGCTTCCTATAAAATTACCTCTGACTATAACGGTACATTCAAATTTGACGGATATGACGGTGAGATTAAAACCAAAGTTTACGTTGATGCAACATGGACAATTCCGACTACATTCCAGTTCCAGAATGGTATTGAAATCATAGTTATGGACAATGCTAAAATAAAAGCATCCGGAGTGATGACTTTTATAAGAAACTCCATGCTGACTGTCATGGATGAAGGAAACGTTGAAGCCGAAAATATATCATTTACTAACGGAGCACCTGCGGCATTAAGAAACTGGGGTAATGTATCAGTTACAAACACTATGACATTACATTCGGGAGCTACACTCTACAACGGAGGTACTATAACAAGCAAGGACATAGCAATTAATTCAAATACCCAAATTATCAACGACAATAAGATTGAACTTGAAGGAGAGTTTAACCTTCCGTCTAATTTCTCATTAGAAAATAACGGAGAGATTTATGGAAAAAAAATGATTGCAAACTCAGATGCTGTTATCACAAACAAAAATATAATCATTTTTGAGACGATCAGTTTCACTAATCCTACCGTCAACAATAGTTGCAGTATGGAAGCCACTATTTCCTTCTACGCAAACGGAATTAAGTTAAACTTAACCCAAGGATATATCAAGGCACCTAAAATGGAGTTCCAAAACGGAGTTGTTAACTTGAATAACGGCTCTATGCTGGAAGCAACTACAAGACTGGATATACCTCCTGGTTATGCTACGTTCTATGGAAAAGGTGAAAACACCTCTATGATAAAATCTCCCATTATAGCCGGTCAAGGATTTACTTATGACGGCAATTTGGCTATTGAATCAGATAATCATGTAGAGAAAAGTCCACATTGGACTAATTTTCATGTACAGAACGGCGCATATATTACAAAAATAGGAGAATCCAAAGTAACTATCGAAGTTTGTACAGGAACAAAGAACGAAGGAAATAAGGGAGAAGAACCAGAGGAACCTAAATTCCCGATCATAGTGGATGATACACATAATTATGCATATTTATTTGAAGATCAATGGCCATTATATGGAGACTATGATATGAATGATTTAGTCATGATTATCAAAGAAAGAACGATTTCTCTCAATAAGAATAATAAAGTGGAAGAATTCAAATTAAGCATCGATTTAGCCGCTACCGGAGCTACTAAAAGTATTGGAGCTGCTATCATGTTGGACGGTGTTCCTGCCAGCGCAATTATGCAACCTGTTGAATTTAGTGACAACTCTCTTATCAAAAGCTTCAACCTGAACAGTAATAAGATTGAGAACGGACAAGATTATGCAGTTATTCCGTTATTCGACGATGCGCACAAAGCATTGGGAAGAGATCGGTATGAACAAATTAACACCTTTGCCAATCATTCAAACAATACGAATGTTAAGAACATCAGTTTCACCATAAAACTCAGCAATCCGATTTCTCCGGATGAATTAAACATCAACAAACTGAATGTTTTCATTTTTGTGGAAGGAAATAGAAATAATCGTAAAGAAATTCATGTTATCGGCTATCAACCAACCAAACTAGCTAATACTGATTTATTTGGAGGAAATAATGATAATAGTTCTGTTTCCGGTAAGAAATATTACATCAGTAAAGACAATCTGGCATGGGGAATCATGGTCCCTACTGACTTCAAGTGGGCTTTAGAATATGTAAATATAAAAACTGTTTATTCCTTGTTTACAGATTGGGTAACTAGCGGTGGTGTTAAGAATCAGGAATGGTGGAAAACATTCGATTCATCTAAAGTGTACAAATAACAACCAAATATTTATTGATAACACGGATTTCATATTGATGAAATCCGTGTTTTTCTATTAGAACATCGCACTGAGAGATTTATTAGATAAAATAAATATATATCACGAATTTTACTTGTCAATATTGAGAGATTATTCTAAAATAATATCTATATTTGCAAACTGTCATAAATAATCTGTGACAGTAAGCTAATCTATAAATCAATAACAAAGCAAGCGATAGAAAGGTCTATTCGTATGAAGAAAAAAATATTACTAGTCGATGATAAAGCGACTATTGGAAAAGTTGCCGGTATATACCTAGGTAAGGATTATGATTTTACCTATTTGGAAGATCCCATTAAAGCAATAGAATGGCTGAATGAAGGTAACGTACCTGATCTTATCATTTCAGACATCCGTATGCCGTTAATGACAGGTGACGAATTTCTAAGATATATGAAAAATAACGAGTTATTCAAGTCAATACCTATCGTTATGTTATCTAGTGAAGAAAGTACAACCGAAAGAATCAGATTGCTGGAAGAAGGAGCGGAAGATTATATTTTAAAGCCATTCAATCCACTAGAACTCAAAATTCGAATCAAAAAGATTATCGATTAACACCAGATCCTCTATATGCAATATTTTGTTTACATAGGCAAAGATAGCAAGACTATAAACCTATTCTCTAAACTTAGCATAGGGGTATTTTATGCAGCATCTAATTGTAATCAAGCAATTAAGGTACTAGACAAGATACGGGAAAAATACGATACAGCTCTGTTTTTCGAACAGATAAATCTATCCCAAGATATTGCAAATATTCATTATATGCGCAAAAAGTATCCGGGACTTTATATGGTACTCGTCATTGATTCTTTATCTAAAGAAGAAGCTCCAGAATATCTCAAAGCCGGTATAAATAATACCATTAAATACGAAACGAATCCGGAATCCTTGCAGGCTCTGTCAACCTTCCTGAAACATAGAAAAGATCAAAAGATACAGGCACTTCAACTCAAGACGCAAAACTTGAATGCTTTCCGCCTACCTTTATGGAAAAGAGCTTTTGATATCGTCTTTTCAGGAATGGCATTGTTATGTCTTTCCCCACTTCTCATACTCACAGCACTGGCTATCCGCCTAGAAAGCAAAGGTCCTATTATTTACAAATCCAAACGTGTAGGAAGCAATTATCTGATTTTTGATTTTCTCAAATTTCGGTCCATGTATACCGATGCCGACAAACATTTGAAGGATTTCAATACGCTCAACCAGTATCAGCAAGAGGAAGATATTTGGGGAGAAGAGCAAGAGACCGAAGAAATTCAAAAAGTGGACGAAGAAGAAATTCTCCTGATATCTGATGATTTCGTTATTTCCGAAGAAGATTATATTCACAAAAAATCGAAAGAGAAAAGTAATGCTTTTGTCAAGTTGGAAAATGATCCTAGAATAACGAAGATAGGGCGCTTCATTCGTAAATATAGTATTGACGAATTACCACAGCTTATTAATATCTTAAAAGGAGATATGTCCATAGTAGGTAATCGCCCTCTCCCACTCTACGAAGCCGAATTACTAACTAGTGATGAACATATCGACCGCTTTATGGGACCGGCAGGACTTACCGGGCTATGGCAAGTAGAAAAAAGAGGTGAAGCCGGCAAGTTATCTGCGGAAGAACGCAAACAGTTGGATATCAAGTATGCAAAGACATTCTCTTTCTGGTTGGACATCAAAATTATTCTGAAAACAGTTACTGCATTTATTCAAAAAGAGAACGTATAACCTTTTACAGACGATGAGCACCTACATTTACATAATAGATGACCTGGTATTCTTCTTCGTGGGGATTGTTATTCTATACCTCTTTGTATTGGCAGTTGCATCGCACTTCAAGCGCATTGTCTATCCAAAAGCTGAAAAGAAATACCATTGTGCTATCCTCGTTCCGGAAGAAAGTCCGCTTCCCGTAATCTATCGTGAAGAATCTTACGAATTCTTCACATACAATGATTTGCATCAAGGAATCAATACTCTTGACAGAGAACACTATCAACTGGTCCTTATCTTATCAAACACAGCCATTTCTCTGTCTCCACTCTTTCTGGAGAAAATCTACAATGCGTATGATGCCGGAATACAAGCCATTCAATTACACACAGTTATTGAAAATCGCAAAGGTTTCTGTAATCGTTTCCGTGCTATATGCAAAGAAATAAAGAACAGCCTTTTCAGAGCTGGAAATACACAATTCGGACTGTCGTCTAACTTATCCGGAACCAATATGGCTATCGACTTGGGATGGTTGCAAAACAATCTGAGAAGCTCTAAAACCAATATCGAACGGAAGTTATTTCAGAAGAATGTATATATTGACTACCTTCCGGATGCTATTGTATACTGTCAATCAAGTCCGGTTCACCCATATAGGAGACGCCTCCGAAAGACAGCCTCTTATTTTTTCCCTTCGCTTTTGGAAGGGAACTGGAATTTCTGTAACCGAATAGTACAGCATCTAATACCTTCTCCGCTAAAAATGTGTATCTTCGTCAGTGTATGGACATTGCTGATTACAGGATATAACTGGGCATTATCTATCGGCTGGTGGCTTATACTCTTCGGCCTACTAGTTACTTATAGTCTGGCTATTCCGGATTATTTGGTGGAAGACAAAAAGAAAAAACATTCAATATGGAGAAAAAGACATTTAAGCAACGAATTAAAGAAAAACCCAGTTTAAAGCAAGCAGTGTATCGGCTTATTATGCATCCTGTCAAAACTCGTCCAAACTGGTGGATACGCCTCTTTGATTTCATCTACCTGAAACGCGGAAAAGGCTCTGTGATCTATCGGAGTGTACGCAAAGATCTTCCTCCTTTCAACCATTTCTTTTTAGGAAAATATTCTGTGGTTGAAGATTTCTCCTGCCTTAATAATGCAGTTGGTGATTTGACTATCGGAGATTATACCCGTGTCGGATTAAGAAATACGATTATAGGTCCGGCCAATATCGGCAATCACGTTAATCTAGCCCAAAATGTGACCGTAACAGGACTCAATCATAATTATCAGGATGTGAAAAAGATGATCGACGAACAAGGGGTCAACACACAGCCCGTTGTTATTGAAGATGACGTATGGGTAGGCGCTAACTCAGTTATTCTTCCAGGAGTAACTTTAGGGAAGCACTGTGTAGTAGCTGCCGGAAGCGTAGTCAGCCATTCCGTACCTTCCTATTCTATATGTGCCGGATGTCCTGCAAAAGTTATCAAAACCTATGATTTTGAAACAAAAGAATGGAAAAAGGTGGAAAAAACAGTATCCGGTAATTATAAATAGTGAGAATAGCTACGCAATATACCTCATAAAGGTGATTGTGACACCCACTGAAACGCTTTATCTTTGCAGTATCAGAATTGAATTAATTAGTCATAATTTTATTACGTAGCCACATTTAAGTAAAAATGAAATAGAGTCCCGCCGAAGCGATTTCGTCGGGATTTTGTTTTTGTTTTAAGCACAGATTACACAGACTTTAGGTTTTATTAATCAGGAAACATAACTCCGTTAATCTGTTCCCCAAATAAAAAAACGAGCTAATTCCTTCTATGGAACCACTCGCCTCGCATCAGAAAAGCCTTTGGGGGCTTTTCTTCTCATTACCTCTTTTTTCCTGAAAACTAATCTTCTTTTTACCTAAAAACGTGTTACCTATCGTTATCCTTTTACCTTCTATTAAAACTTTTCCTATTGAACTAAAACCATTAATACCTTAAATTGTCAAATCTAATACCTTTAACCTTTTTCTTTTACCTTATAAACTAACAGTTTCTCAACTGCACTGCAAAGGTACGAAATATTTTCGTGTACGCAAACGGTTTTGTGTTTTATAACACTTTCAGTAGTTACAAATCTTTCACATCGCTAAGCGTAACCAGCTTATTTACAATAGCATAGATAGTCAGACCAGCTGCACTGTGTATTTGCAATTTTTTGCTAATATTCCTCCGGTGAGTAATCACTGTATGAATCGATAAAAACAATTTTTCCGCAATTTCTTTATTAGTCATACCTTTTACCACACAGATCACAATCTCTTTCTCCCGTTGGCTAAGTGCGTCCTGACTATCCACTTCATCCTCTTCCGAAGACATATCCAACAAACCGGCAATTTTCTTGGAAAGAGTTTCCAGATCATCGAATATGGAGATCGACTCGTCATACTTACTTAGCAATGAAGCATCCACAAAAGAAGTGACCAATGCTATCAAACGTATCTTTTTGCCAGATACTTCTTCCCGGAACTTATTTACGTCAAAATAATCGCCAAAAGTCGGATTTACAATCAACATTTCAGGGCATTGTGTCCGCAAGCAATCATGCAAAGCCTCAGCAGAAAGTAACTCTATTGGCTGCACCTTTGCATTAGGAAGACGTTTCAATGCCGCAGTCAGTCCTCCACGAATAATTACAGAAGTTTCTGCAATGGCTATTCGAATAACTTCGTTATTTTTCATTTTCTCTTATCCTCCTTTCCAACTTCAGAATGGCAGGAACAAAAATATAATCTTCAACCTTGCAATGGGATTCCAATCCCGCCTCACAAGCATAAATATCAAAAAGGGCTGCATTCAGCAAATTTTCGTTCGCCTTGGCAGGGCAATATTTAATTATGATATTTTTCAGTTCTGTCAACTTCTCCCCTACTTGATCATGATGCTTAGAGAACGTACTGATCTGGTAGTTTTTAGGAGCATCCCCTTTAATCAGTAAATCCACATACTTAAACACTGTTTTTTCTTCATAATCCATGTGCTTGCGCACCTCCCTTGTATATTCATCGAAGAATTTGAGAATAAGAAAAGCGACATCATCCTGAGAACAGTCTATCGCTTCAATCAGTTTACGACGAATAGCGGGAAGGGAGAAATCAAGAAAATAAATATGCGCCTGACGCAGATAATCTATCAATCCTGGAATGGAAATTTCTCCGTCATCTCCATCCAACCGGGAAAAACCTTCAGCTATAAAGTTGACAACAATAAGAAAAGTCCGACAGTCTACTCCGTTAAGTTCACAAACTTCTTTGACCGTTTTATCACCAAATCCCAACGAAAGTCCGAAACGACTCATCACTTGCAACAAAGAATAGTTATCACTGATAAGATCAATCATCTTATCGGTTGGTTTATATTTCTGTAAATTATCCATTTATACCTATTTATGTTTAGATGCTGCAAAGAAACGGAATATTTCACGGAAATACAATCACCATTTATAGGTATTTCAATTAATTACGGATTACTAAATACTAATTATATGCTAGTAATTTCTAACAGGAGTTTAGGCTGGCTACTCTTTTTTTAGTAATTTTGTCGCTATTAAATTGTAATTAGTAATTTATAATTAAAGTGATATGGCAAACGAACTCGAACTGAAATACGGCTGCAACCCTAACCAAAAGCCTGCCCGTATTTTCATGAAGGACGGCGAACTCCCCATTGAAGTACTGAACGGACGTCCCGGTTATATTAATCTGTTGGATGCATTCAACAGTTGGCAGTTAGTGAAAGAGCTAAAAGAAGCTACCAGGCTACCGGCTGCCGCTTCCTTTAAGCATGTAAGTCCAGCCGGCGCTGCCGTTGCAGTGGAAATGAATGATACACTCAAAAAGATTTATTTTGTAGATGATGTGAAGTTGTCCCCATTAGCCACCGCCTATGCACGCGCACGTGGTGCCGACCGTATGTCGTCGTATGGAGATTTCATCGCATTGTCCGATACCTGTGACGAAGAAACCGCACGCCTTATTAATCGTGAAGTATCTGACGGTGTGATTGCTCCGGATTATACTCCCGAAGCATTGGAAATTCTCAAAAACAAGAGAAAAGGTACATACAATGTAATCAAAATAGATCCGGCTTATCGTCCGGATTCTATTGAACACAAAGATGTTTTCGGCATAACCTTCGAACAGGGAAGAAACGAACTGAAAATTGACGAAAGTCTTTTGAAAGAAATGCCGACACAGAATCAAGTAATTCCTGCCGATGCAAAACGTGATTTGATTATTGCTTTAATCACTTTAAAATATACGCAATCCAACTCTGTATGTTATGCTAAAGACGGACAGGCTATCGGCATTGGCGCCGGACAGCAGTCACGTATTCATTGCACACGCCTCGCCGGAAATAAAGCAGACATCTGGTATCTACGCCAACATCCGAAAGTGATGAACCTGCCTTGGATTGAAAAAATCCGTCGTGCAGACCGTGACAATACGATTGATATATACATATCAGAAGATTATGATGATGTATTAGCAGACGGCATATGGCAACAGTTTTTCACTGAAAAACCGGAAGTACTGACTCGCGAAGAAAAACGTGCATGGTTGAACACAATGACAGGAGTATCTTTGGGATCAGACGCTTTCTTCCCCTTTGGAGATAACATCGAACGAGCACATAAGAGCGGCGTCAGCTACATAGCACAGCCGGGTGGTTCTGTACGCGACGACCATGTTATCAGCACTTGCGACAAATATAATATGGCAATGGCATTTACAGGAATTCGTTTATTCCACCATTAAAAAACATAGTTAATAAATAAGGGGCTGCCTCAAAAAGCAGCCCCTTATTTATTAACTTATTATCAAAACAGATTAATACAATTCACTTCCATCTACATTACCCGGAATAGTAGAGTCAAACCAAGATAAATCTGTCTTGTTTGTTACCCATTTATTGTAATTCTTATAAGCTTTTACCACTGATGATTTTTCTTTCGGATATCTCCATGCCGCTTCATCTGCAGAAGTTCGTGGAAAATCCAATGCCCAACAATACATATCTTTCATTCGGAAATAAAAACCTTTCGATACATCCGAACAATCTTTCCCGTTTCCCAACAAATTCATATCCATTTTTGATGTCGGAGCAAAATCCGTTAAATGAATCTCATGCGAACGCTTATTGACAAATATAAACGGATTAAACTTCATCATAGAAACATTGCTAATTACTGCTTTTAATGGGATAGTCACAACCAACTCTTCTGCCGAAACAAAAGAAGAGCCTTTTTCTGTATTGATAAAACCTGTTTCACCACCAGCAAAAGGTTTACTTATATCTTCCCAAATAATGAAAGTAGCGTTTGAGTCTCCACTTTCTAAAATAGCTCCCTCTACTTCTGCTACATCAATATCATTCGAAGCCAACGGTAGTTCTATCCCAAAACCAATTTTTGTATAACTTGCCGCACCCTTAGCAATCGGTCTAAACCGCATTTGGATACCGTTAATTTTATTATCCACATTTTTATAGACACCATATGTATAGTTCACTACAAAGTCATTTAAATCATAATCACCGGGATTAGGCCATTGATCTTCGAAAGCTAACGTACCATGAATTGATTCAGCCACAGTCACATCTTCATCAACTGGAATATCTTCACCCGGCCTAATAGCTTTTTCAGGAGTAGCCGTTACCTTTACCATTACATCATTGAAATCATAATCAGCCTTCCTGTCTCCAAAAGGACGGATATCAAAACCTGTCACACAACAATTATAGCCGTCCAATTCACGAGTTACTGCTTGAGTTTTACCCCATGTATTCAATTCTGGAGTAGAGTAATACATTCCATTCACATCCCCATTAACGGCAGGACTCATCGTATTCTTAAAACTATATGCAAGTTTATCTGTTATAGCAGTACCGTCTTTCTTAAATCCGGCACGCGCAACGGCAAACCCGATTCGTGTACCATTTGGAAAAACCTTACTATATTTCGAGCCATCCCAATAAAGCAACTGAACTTTTAAGCCTGACGGACATTGCAACTGATTTGTATTAGGCAGTAACATAGTCATGTGAAGTTTATAAACATCACTTTTTAAATCCCCCTCTTTATAATTATAATATAGCAATGAATTATAAACAGTTTGATTATCCACACAGAAACCACCGTCTCCAACATAAGTCACCCAAACCTGAGCTCCGTCCTCATCAACAATTCTCAAATCAGAATTCTTTGATAAATCCGCTGTCTGAACATTCTTTTTTTCCGGATACCAACTATCAATCTTATTAATCAATGCCGGAGAAAGTTGTTCTTTTGACACCAACGAGCAACCTCCCTGAACAGGTATACCATTCTCATTCACTTCGTCATTTTTATAAGGAATAAATAATTGATAAAGCCCGCTGATTGGACCAAAAATCTGTGGAATTTCATCTGCAGCAGCACGAGTCACAGTAGCAGCCTGCGGGAAAGCAACTCCACGAAAATTTAATGAGCTAACATTCCGTACATCCACTTCCTGCACCTGCCCATATCCTGCAGTAAGTGGAGCAACAAAGACTTTAGAAAGATTATTGGCGACGACTACATCCGCATTCAATTTACCGGAAGCATCTGTATATCCAACAAAAATAGGTTCGACAGAGATAATTCCTTCGCCCGTGTAAGGTTGACTTGCAAATATCCCCATTTTTACCCCTTTCTGTGTTTTTCCTTCTCCGTCAGTAGCAGTAATAGATATGCTCCTCTCTGTTTTTAGAGAAAAATCTGTAGATAAACCAAGTTCTGCATTTTCCAGTTCTTCCTCATTCTGAATAGATAAGTTTTTTTCTTCTATACATGAAGCGAAAATCAGACTGATGATTCCAAAAGAAAAATACTTTAAATTTCTCATATTCATATAATGTTTGTTTTGATCGACCCAAAGATAGCTATTTTAAATAAAAGTATCAAAAAACATAGTTATTTTATCCCCACTTATGATGAGAATGAGACTATTATTCCATTATTAATAGGGATTTTCTATTTCTACAAGGTACCCTATCTTTGCAGCATCACATTAAAAAAATATCAAAGATGAATAAAATTGGAGTATTTTATGGTTCCACAACCGGAACAACCGAAGACGTCGCCCGTCGAATTGCAGAGAAACTAAATGTTCCTTCCGCACATATTTTTGAAGTATCTAAACTTACAGAGGCTTTAGTCAATGAGTATGATGTACTTGTGCTAGGCAGCTCTACTTGGGGAGCCGGCGAACTGCAAGACGATTGGTATGACGGAGTAAATGTTTTAAAGAAATGCGATTTGTCTCATAAATATGTAGCCTTGTTCGGTTGCGGTGATTCCGACTCATATAGCGATACATTCTGCGATGCCATCGGGATTATTTATGAAGACCTGAAAGACACGCATTGCAAATTCTGCGGAGCAGTAGATACGGCTGGATACACATTCGATTCTTCCATAGCGGTCGTAGACGGCAAATTTGTCGGACTTCCAATTGATGAAGTCAACGAAGACAATCAGACAGAGGAACGTATCAGTGCATGGGCTGAACAAGTAAAACAAGAAATAAGCTAACCTTTACCTTAATATAAACAATTGTTTGCATCATGGCTACCAAAAGAATCATTCCCGGTGAAATCCGGATTTTCCTCAATCATATTTATGAGTTTAAGAAAGGTATACGTAACATGGTACTTTATACAATGAGTAAAGAACATGAAGACTTTGCCGTGCGCCGGTTGAAGAACCAAAACATCAGCTATATGATACAGGAGATAAGTACTAATAAAATCAACCTGTTTTTTGGTAAACCCGAATGTATGGAAGCTATGCGACATATTATCACTCGTCCTTTAAATCAATTGACAGCTGAAGAAGATTTCATTTTAGGAACAATGCTGGGATATGATCTTTGCCAGCAATGCAAACGCTATTGCAACAAAAAAAGAGGTATTAAGATTGCTGTTTAAAAGATAACTTTGGCTTTGTAAGCTTTGTTTGTATGTAGTTTGTACCGAGCAGAATCGTTTCTAAAAAGACAGATAATCGGAGAAACGTTTTCCAATGGAAACTTGTTATACCAAGAAACGATTCGCTCAACAACAAACTAACAAAAAGCAACGTTATGACTCAACAACAAGAACAATTCAAAGCCTATACTCCAAGGCGAGAACTATTTACCTTGTTGAGTGACAAATTGCCATTCTGAGAATATCAGCAGGCTTCACAATCTTTCTCTCTATAGGCAGGAAGTATTCTTCATCTCATCTCTAAAGACAAAACTGACTGACTGTTCCATTAAATTAACGGGAGTAGGTAAAATGGCAATCTCTTGCCTGACGGCAGATGTGCATGAGTATAAAACATAAGCTAATACTATCAGCAGAGAGGTACTTAATTTTTTGAACATAAAGGCTAACTATTTATGGGTTAATGTCTTGTTTTAATTGACTGTCTATATATAATACAACTAAAACATCCAAACTACTAAAAGGAGAAAGAAAGATTATAGTGATTTATTAGATTTCATGTCCTCTCACATATCAAATTATGATAATAAAAAGAACAATATGAGGGTCAGTATTATAAAATAATATATATTCGCTTCATAAACATAGTAATTATATGTCACGAGAGAAAATATTAATCAGAACTTCCTGGGTAAGTACAATTGGCAACGCCATACTTTCCGCATCAAAAATCATTGTCGGATTATTTGCAGGCAGTTTGGCTGTACTCGGTGACGGTATTGATTCGGCAACCGATGTAATCATCTCTATCGTAATGATTTTCACTGCACGCATCATGAACCGCCCACCTTCAAAAAAGTATGTATTCGGCTATGAGAAAGCGGAAGGAATCGCAACCAAAATCCTGTCGCTCGTAATATTTTATGCCGGTATGCAAATGTTGTTATCCTCCGTTGCCAACATCTTTTCGGATGCAACAAAAGAGGTTCCTTCGGCTATTGCGATATATGTTACTGTATTCTCTATCATTGGAAAGCTCTTGCTGGCCCTGTATCAGTATAAACAAGGAAAGAGAATTGATAGCTCTTTACTGACAGCAAATGCGATCAATATGCGTAATGATGTTATTATTTCATCCGGAGTTTTGGTAGGACTGGTCTTTACCTTTATATTCAAACTACCGATACTCGATTCAATCACAGGATTAATAATCAGTCTCTTTATTATAAAATCGTCTGTCAGTATCTTTATTGATTCTAATGTCGAACTAATGGACGGTGTTAAAGATGTGAATGTATATAACAAGATCTTTGAAGCCGTAGAGGAAGTCCCCGGCGCAAGCAACCCGCACCGTGTAAGGTCAAGAATGATAGGGAATCTTTATATGATTACCCTCGATATAGAGGTTAATCCACAAATTACCATCACACAAGCCCATGAGATTGCAGAATCGGTGGAAAAAAGCATAAAAAGTTCCATAGATAACGTTTATGACATTCTTGTACACGTAGAACCTGCCGGTGAATGCCAGACAAATGAAAAATTCGGAATAGATAAAGATATGGTCGAAAAAACAATAAATAAACCATAATTAATAGATATAATTGACCTTTGTCACATATGTTACAGTTTTAATCTATATGCCCGTATTATCTTTGCAAAAAAATAGATTATGGAACAATTACATGCTCATGAAGTCCTTCACATGATGAAAGGTAATAGTTACTCAGAATCATCATTAAAGAAGGCAATTATTGAAAAGTTCGGAGAAGATCAACGCTTCTATACTTGTTCGGCAGAAAATATGGATATTGATGAACTTATAGAGTTTCTCAAGATGAAAGGTAAGTTTATGTCTACCGATGAAGGTTTTACCGTAGATATCACAAAGGTTTGCAATCATTGACTCTGCCTTCTTACTAGAATAATAACAGCTTTCATTTTGCGGATATGAAAAATGAAAGCTGTTTTTTATATATGTTTATCTGGAGACAAATCTTTTATACACTGTTTTAATAGCTAATCTTCACTCCTGCAAAAAAACTTCTCGGCAGTGCGGGACCATAGATATAGCCGGAATCACGGTTTGCTCCTCTATCAAAATCTTTCTGATAGGCTTCCAAAATATTCTGAACACCACCGCTAAGTTGTAAATCAACTGTTTTATATAATTTAAAGTCATAAGCAAGTTTCACGCCCAAATCTAAGAACTTCGGAGTTTTAACAGCTTCCGCTTTTCGTTCGGGCATATCACCCATTGCAGCATTTTTGGCTGTAATATCCATGCGTTGCACAAACATACTACCAGTATATGTACCTGACAAGGCTATTGATAAAGGTTTAATCGGAATATAGGTAGCGGTGAAATAGCCATACACATTGGGAGTACGGAAAATCGTCCTCTTGGCAGGCACATCATCATGCCACTTATGCGGTTCATCATATCGGCTACGCTGCAATGTCAATCCTGCCTGTACTTGCAACAAGGAAAGATAAGCCAGTTTCCCTTCCAGCGTTACCCCCACTACTTTGGCACCCGGACCATTACTACGTAATTTCACCAGAACACCGTCTCCACGATTATAAGGTTCACCCAGCACAAAGACATCTGTCAGTTTTGTGTAGAATCCTTCTATCAGAAAATTAGTCTGAAAAGCGCCAAAACGATGATAGATATCTGCGGATGCACTAAAACTCTGCGACTTCTCTTCCTTCAGATTCTTCGCCCGTTCAATCATGGCAACAGTTCCACCTACATTTTCAATATGCATATCCTCATCAAAAGCCTGAGGAGCACGAAAACCGGAAGAATAACTCAAACGCAAGTTGATATTCTGCGTAGGATTAAAGCGCAAATTGGCACGTGGGCTAAAAATGATATTATCTACCATATTATGTTTATCGAGACGTCCTCCGACCAAAATACTCCAGCGTTCATTCTTCCACTCATTTTGCAGGAAGGCGCTGTAAATATTCACTGTCTGATCCGTATGACGATCGTATCCCCACATATTATCTTTCAGCCGGTCACGGTTGTATTCAAGTCCCGCAGTGAGATCGGAAGGCATGAAAAGACATTTATCAAACGTATGTACGTATTGGGCACCCCCCATAGCAATAAGGTCTGTTGTCTTTCCGTATGCTTTGAGAGGGTCATTCCCGGGACCGTAATAACTGTCACGGTCTGTATTGGCAGCCGACGCGAAGATACTCAGACGATTCTTTTCATTTGGTGAGAAATAATCATATTTCAAACTCCCGCCGTCTATCGAATGTTGTAACTGCTCCGCAATATGGGCTTCGTGAGGTGGACGGTCCAACATATCCCCACCCCGGCGAAACTCCTGCATATGGTGATATTCGAATGTCAACTTTGAATATGTACTTGTCTTCAGATAAGAACGGAAACCGACTGTTTGATTCTTCAATTCAGGAAGTTCTGTAAATCCGTCGCCGTCATAGTCATATCCGGACCGATGACGGTTTTGTCCGAAAATATACAATCCCGCACGATGATCGTCAGTCACCAAAGAAGCATTCAACGATGTGTTATTATCAAACGAGGAACTTCCTCCGACAGAAGTAATGGTATGCGACAACTGACCGGAGTTACGTAAAGGTTCCTTCGTAATGATATTAATTGTTCCAGCAATGGCTGAAGAGCCGAACAAGGCTGATCCTCCCCCACGCATGACCTCTACTCGCTCAATCATACTGGCAGGAATCTGCTCCAACCCGTATACTCCCGAAAGAGCGCTGAACACAGGACGCGAATCAATCAATATCTGCGTATAAGGCCCGTCCAAACCATTGATACGGACTTGCTGGAAACCACAATTCTGGCAGTTTGTTTCTACACGGACACCGGGTTGGAAGTTCAATCCCTGCGACAGAGTTGAAGAATTAGTCGTTTCAAAAAGTTTCAAATCAACAACATTGACCAAAGTCGGAGCCAGACGCCGAGTCGTTTCACTGCGATTGGCAGAAACCACCACTCCGTCTAAAGCGATCGCATCTTCTTCTATTTCAAAATCTTCCTCTAATGTCTTTCCTCTCTTCAGGGTAACGTTGCGAGTAAGTGTTTTATAGCCAACTGAACTCACTTCGAGAACAAAGCTACCTTCCGGCAGGTTCTTCAGAAAATAATGCCCGGTTGCATCAGTCACAGTTCCTATCGTAGTGCCTTTCAGTGCGACTGTAATATAAGGCAAATGTTCTTTCGTCTTTTTATCCAATACATGACCGATAATATTTGCATCAGATTTTTTCAGCTCAGGGTAA
The DNA here is from genome assembly GCF_001915455.1 of Bacteroides sp. 43_46. Taxonomy (NCBI): domain Bacteria; kingdom Pseudomonadati; phylum Bacteroidota; class Bacteroidia; order Bacteroidales; family Bacteroidaceae; genus Bacteroides; species Bacteroides sp. 43_46. The sequence goes on from NZ_MNQN01000098.1 coordinate 72,491, forward strand.
TCCGGATTCTCAGCGAATGCGGCCGATAAGACACAGCATAGGCTGACCAGGACTAATAGATATTTCTTCATTGTCGTTAGTCTTTTAATCGTTTAAATTCAGAAAGTAATAAAGGAAACGGAAACAATAATAAGTACTGTTTCTAAAAATAAATAGCAATTTCGATAAATGTAGACTAAGGGACAGGAGGTGCCCTAAGAGAGACAACACCCGGACAAGACCGGCAATAACACGCACCTTGCGGACGAATAAGAAGAATACATAATAATGATAAAACGGAAACAACAAATATAGGTAATAACCCGCTATCTGTCACCAACACTTGGTTCAATAGATGAAGTAACTGAAACTCGACTGTCGTGTGATTGTGTTCGGTGCCCTTCTTAAAAGGATGTGAGTGGACAATTGTAACCCCGTTTACTACATGAGAGTGAGTAAACAAAGTAATCCCTGCCATGTACGAAATAAATAGTACAGGCAGAAAAAACTTTATTATATTCCGATACAGTTGTCTCATTCGTTAGTTTTGTGTAACAAAAACAATAGCGTTTTCTGCGAAACAAAGATAGGGATTGTTTTATATCCGAACAATCCCCATTTATGACGATTTCAGAGCTTAAAAGAATTATTAAACCATTATTAATAGCTAATCTTTACTCCCGCAAAAAAACTTCTCGGCAGTGACGGGCCGTAAATATAACCAGAGTCACGATCTGCACCTTTATCAAAGTCATCCTGATAAGCATTGAAGATATTCTGTATGCCAGCATTTATCTGGAGATTCATTGATTTATAAAGTTTAAAATCATAAGCCGCCTTTAAACCTATATCAAAGAAATCTTTTGTATTCACCGTAATCGGGTTCTCAAGGAATCCGGGGACTGGCTCGTGAGGAACCAGCATTGAACCGGTATATGTACCCGAAAGCGCAATGGATAACGGCTTTATCGGTGTATAGGTTGCTGTGAAATAGCCATAAGTGTTAGGTGTGCGCATCATTTTCTTTACTGCCGGTGCGTCCTTATTCCACGTATGCGGTTCACTGTAATGACTCTGTTGCAGAGTTACCCCTGCCTGAATCTGGAATTTATTCAGATAAGCCATTTTTCCCTCCAATGTAAGTCCCATTACCCGAGCTCCCGGTGCATTATGACGTGTACGTATCAGAACTCCGTCTACAACTTCGCCGTCGGTAAGAGCAAAGACATCTGATAATTTAGTATAGAATCCTTCAATCAGGAAGTTTATCTGAAAAGCGCCAAAACGCCGATAAACATCCGCAGAAGCACTCAAACTCTGAGATCTTTCTTCTTTCAGATTATCAGCAAGTTCAATCATTGCTACTTTACCACCTACATTTTCTACGTGCAAATCCTCATCAAAAGCCTGGGGAGCTCGGAAACCGGATGAATAACTCAAACGAAGATTGATATCCTTGGTCGGATTGAACCGCAGATTGGCACGGGGACTGAAAATGAGATGATCTATCAGGTTATGTTTATCAAAACGACCTCCGAGCAAAAATCCCCAACGATCATTCTTCCATTCGTTTTGTACGAAAGCACTACCGATATTTACTTTCTGATCTACCGTACGGTTGTATCCCCACATATTGTCTTCCAGTTTGTCCTGATTAAATTCCACTCCGGCAGTAAAATCAGAAGGCATGAAAATACATTTACCAAAGCTGTAAACATATTGTGAGCCTGCCATCCAATTTAGGTCAGTAGTGTTTCCGTAAGCATTCGGGTCCTGCCCACCTCCATAATAGCTGTCGCGATTGATATGTTGCGCAGATGCGAATACATTGAAACGGTGTTTCTCGTCAGGCGAGAAATAATCGAACTTCATACCACCACCATTGATAGAATGCTCTGTCTGCTCAGCCACATTCGCTTCATGAGGCGGACGGTTGAGCATATCTCCTCCTCTACGGAATTCTTCCATGTGATGATATTCGAAAGTCAATTTGGAATAAGAGTTGTCTTCAGGAAAGAACGGAAACCGACCGTTTGCCCGTGTATCTTCGGTATTTCCGAATATCCATCTCCGTCATGGTCATACGCCGACCGATGACGGTTCTGACCGAAGATATATAAACCTGCACGCTGGTCATCCGTCACCAGTGAGGCATTCAATGCTGTACTGTTATCAAAAGCGTCACCGTCGCCAATCCCAGTAATAGTATGCGACAACATACCCGAATTACGAATCGGCTCCTTCGTGATGATATTGATTGTACCTGCAATAGCAGACGAACCGAACAACGCCGAACCACCTCCGCGCATCACTTCCACACGTTCAATCATGCTGGCAGGAATCTGTTCGATGCCATATACTCCGGAAAGTGCACTGAAGATAGGACGAGAATCCAGCAGGATTTGTGTATAAGGACCGTCCAGTCCATTGATACGTACCTGCTGGAAGCCACAGTTCTGACAATTGGATTCTACGCGAACTCCCGGCTGAAAATTCAGTCCTTGTGCTAAAGTTGTCGAATTGGTATTCTCAAAGATTTTCAGATCGACAACATTCACCAATGTCGGTGCCAAACGACGGGTTGTTTCATTGCGATTGGCAGAAACAACGACACCGTCCAATGCTACCGCATCTTCTTCTATTTCAAAATCTTCCTCCAGCGTATGTCCCTTCTTCAAGGTCACATTCCGCCTCACCGTTTTATAACCTACAGAGCTAACTTCAAGTACGAAATTTCCTTCGGGAAGGTTCTTCAGGAAATAATGTCCGGTTACGTCGGTTACAGTACCGATTGTTGTTCCTTTCAGAGCAATAGTAATATAGGGCAAATGTTCTTTTGTATTTTTATCAAGGATATGACCAACAATATTCGCATCCGATTTACGCAATTCCGGATACTCAGGATGCTCGTGAAGAGCAGCTTGTCCTTCAAGAGCAGGCAACAATGCACAGCACAAGCAGACAAGCGAAAATATGTATTTTTTCATTTTTCGTTTATAATTCGTTCTTCGTTAAGTATTCACATGAAAAATCAGACAATACCCAGCCTCAAACAAGGCAGAATATCATCAGCTAAATAACTGAAAAACGAATCGCAGGCGGTGCCCGGAGTGCAATCACTCCATGATATGGAGCATGAGAATGTGTATGCTGCGGACGACCGAACAACAGACACAATAAAAAAGGGATGAAAAGAGAAAGAGCAAAAATAACAGCCGCACCGTCCGTCGTCAGATGAGACAGGAAATGAATATGTATCAGCTCGACTGTTGAATGTTCATGTGCCGTCCCTTTCTTAAACGGGTGTGAATGGACGATTGTCACGCCATTGACCACATGTACGTGGGCAAAGAATGTAAGGCTTACCAGATACGATACAAAAAGTATCGGCAAGAAATAGCGCGTTATATTCAGTAACAATCGTTTCAACTCATTTCTACTTTAGGACGGCAAAGATACAAACTTTTTTTTTAACAATCAATTTTCAGACAGAATACTGTTAATATACGGCTGAAGCTATCATTTGTATAAACAGAATCAGGAATACCATAGCAATCGGATAAACTGTTGCGTATGCCACACTGGGAATATTACTGTCTACCATTGAATCGGCAGCAGCCAGACCGGGCGTACTTGTCATACCACCGGTGATAGTTCCCAGCAAATCGAGTAAACTAATTTTAAATATCAGACGCCCCACAACTGTTGCAATAAGCATCGGCACCAAAGTAATGGCTGCTCCTACACCGAACATCAGTAGCCCGCTTTCCTGAAAAGTAGCTACGAGATTTTTTCCGGCAGAAGTACCTACTTCGGCTAAGAAAAGAAGCAGCCCTAATTGGCGCAGCAACTGATTGGCAGGTCCCGACATAGACCAAATAATAGGTCCTGTCTTACCGATCGCACTCAGTACGAGAGCTACCATTAGGACACCTCCGGTCAATCCCGGTGAGAATGACAGACTTTCGGAGAAAGAGATATTTATTTTGCCAAACAACACTCCCAGTACAATCCCCATTGCAATCGGGAAGAAGTCTGTATCCGACAATTTCTTCGCATTATTTCCCAGTAGGCGGGCTATACCTTTAAGTCCTTCTTTCTCTCCCACAACCATTAACTTATCGCCGAATTTCAAAGCCAAATCAGGCGACGGGGATAAATCAATACCACTTCGACGAATACGGGTCACTGTGCAACCAAAGTTTTTCTGTAAATTCAAATCCCCCAATTGCTTGTTTATCATGTCCTTTTTGGTCAATAACAAAGACTCTATTTCCTGTGTTTTATCCAAAGGAAGTTCGCCTTCTTCACGCTCGCCTACCAGCACTGCGAGTTGATTTAGTGATTCTTCGCTACCTACTGCTTGTATATAGTCTCCTTCGTGCAACACGGTAGAAGCAGTAGGAATAGATATTTCATCACTATGTTTCAAACGAGAAATAACAGCTCCTGTCATTCCTCGAGCATTAATCTGCATCAGACTGCGGTTGAATACGTTTGAATTAGTGATACGATAGATGCAGGTAATCAATTCAGGGAATTGTCCACGACGTTCTATCTCCAGGCGACGTGCTTCTTTATCCAAGTCCACCCGCATGATTTTAGGCAGCAGCTTAACAAACAAAATCACACCGATAACTCCAAACGGATATGCGATACCGTAAGCAATGGAAGCCAAAGGTGAGTGTGTACTGTCAATAGCGACGGCTAAACCCGGCGTACTGGTTAATGCTCCGGCAATCAGACCTACCACACTGGGAGTATCAATGTCGAACGCATACTTCAGTCCTACCGCCGTGAGACAGGCGGAACAAATGATAAGCATAGTAATGAGAATCAACGTCTTCCCCTTACTACGGAAAGAATCGAAGAATCCGGGTCCTGCCTGAATACCGATAGTAAAAATAAAAAGTACCAAACCGAAATTTCCCAATTCTTTGGGAATGATGACGCCAAAGTGCCCGAAAAGAAGTGCGATAAAGATTACCGCCGACACATCAAGAGATAACCCCTTAATTTTAACTCTTCCCAGCATAAATCCCAACGCGACAATCAGGAAAAGGGAAAAATAAGAGGAGTGCAACAAGTCAGTAAACATAAAAATAAAGGTTAGTTAGTTTTAAGGGCGCAAAGGTACGGATTTTATTTCAATCCGCACAACATTCCATCTTACAAGTGATTTCCTCACACGGCTTTTTCATTTAAGAAATATTGTTCGTCGCTCGTTATTGTAGTAAAAATCCTTATATTCGTGCGCAGCGATGCGGAAACATCACCATAGGTGTTTCTTCTTATCGTTCATTTTTGACGGGATACTATCTCCTTGTGTTGACGGTTTGAATTCTCTGCATATTTGGAAGAAATGGAAAATGTTATCTTATATTACTTTGTAAACGAATGCGCTTATCGATGCTCCTCTACTCTATAATACAGTTTTTCCTATTTTTACAACCAGCTATTCCAATATTAATAAACTTGATTTCTGTTTATAATAAACTTTTGGATAGTTTATTATAAACGGTATCAGAGTTTATTAAAAACTATTTTTTTCGTTTTTCGGAAATGGATTAAATGTTTTGCGCAAAAATACAAACAAAATAGGGCAATAATCGTTAGACTATTGCCCTATATCATATCTATCCTGATACTAAAACATATCAGTCTGAATGCTATTTATGTATCTATTTTTCTTATATCACTCATGCTATTTATCACTTTTATTTCTTCAAAGATACAAAATAAAAAGTCGTTTGTCAAGTATTCCAGAAGAAAAGCAGATTATTCACGCACGCTGAGATAATAAGGGGACTATCAGTAAGCTTCACTGACGTGTTACATTTTCCAGCTCAAAAATGAGAAAAATTCAGATTTGAGATATTCGTAAATTAGTGATTACCAATAACGGGATTTCCCCTCATGCCGCAGTGGCATGGGTAGGAGAATCGAACGACTAATTCAAAGCTTAAATGAAAAAGCCGTGATTTCCTCATTTTCAAATTCCAAAGTGAAAAGAATTGGTTCAAACTTTTTATAATACCTACATATGATTAACGTCTCAACTCTTTTTCATTTCTTTTGGGTATTTTTCCACATTTCAGTTCCCCGTACCTTTGCAACTGAAAAATTTATTAATCATTATCTATCAATATTAAGTATGAAAATTTTAAACTTTTGGACAGTTGCTCTTATGGCACTATCATTTTCAACAACATTTGTTTCTTGCGGTGACGACAACGATATAAATCTTGCAAAGGAAATTGCCGGCACTTATAATGGATATTCAGTCGGTGAATGCGATATGTTCTCAGACTATTTGTTGGGCGATCAATCCAGCGCAACAATAACCGGTAACGAAGACGGTAGCATTAATTTGGTATATAAATCCGGTTCAGGTGATTTCCGCCTGAATAATTTAAAACTTTCCTCGAAATCTTTCAGTGGTTCAGGTGAAGTGGTGATGTCCATGGGCAGTGGCACAGGTAGTAGTTATAACTACACACTGGAAGGTAGTGTAAATGAATCCAAAGTGTTAACCTTGAAGACTAATGTAGATATTCCGACACCCATAGGAGAAATGGAAATCGTGTTCATGCAAGGAGAAACACCGATAACTTATAATATAGCTGCTACCTATCAGTATAACAGTTCATTGTCTATCAGTGTTGGAGATACATCCTACGGCACAACTGATGAATGTAAAGCTGTTATCAAACGTGTATCGGACACAACGGTAGACATTACTTTAAGCGGTTTCGCTAACTTGTCAGGTGCCGGTGGTCATATGAGTTTAGGTAATTTCACTATCAGTGGAGTCAATGTAACAGCCGGAGCAAACGGAACCTATTCACTCAGCCTGGGAGAATATGAATCTACCGACAGCAATGGAAAAGCTATCACAGGAGAAAGCCTGAGCGGTACAATCGCAGCAGACGGTACTGCTACTATTAACACTGACTTCAAGCCGGGTAGTATGCCGATAGCTATTTCCACAGTATTTACAGGAAGTGATACAGCAAGTGCAGAATAAACAATCTAAATGAAAGAAATGAAAAGAAGCAATAACACTATTTTTAAATATACAATGATACTGGGAGCGGCTATGTCGCTCTCAGCTTGTAATGGATTATTTGAGAATATTTATGACGCCCCCACAGAAACTGAAATGGAAATCAAAGAAAATAGTTTCTCACAAATCAAAACTGTTGAGTACACAGAGTGGGCATATATTGATTTTTCCGGTCGTAAAGTTACCACAGTCAAAATCGGGAAAGAATATGAAAGCGAAATACCCGATAATTGGGATATCGCCATTCATCGCTATGATATAAAAACGAATGAAGGGGCAGCTTACCAAACGAGCTACACAAGTTTTGATGCCCTGAAAGCAAACGGAAAATTGCCTGATGACAAAGACTTTGTTAAAGATGAATGGACAACGGACAAAATTGCTATTGATATGTCCGGCATGATGGAAGGAAACATTGTCTATACCGACTCTTATTATAACAGTATCCTATCCACCTGGCTGAATGTAGATACTTCGACTATGCCACCTATCTACACAATGTCCAATCAGGTCTACCTGATACGACTGAAAGACAACACCTATGCAGCCATTCGTTTTACCAACTATACCAATGCCAAAGGTATAAAGGGATACATCGACTTCGACTTCCTATATCCATTTGATTTCGAAGAAAATAACTAAGAAAACAATAACAAAGAATGAAACCTACATTTATAATATTATTATTTTCCTTTATAGCAACTTGCTCCACATTTGCACAACAATCCAGTAATTATGTCAGCGGACGTGTAACTGATACAAACGGGGGACCCCTTCCCGGCGCCACAATCTCTATAAAAGGAAAAGGAACTGGAGCCGTCACCACATCCGACGGAACATATACATTGCAACTACCCGGAACTGGCGTGTATATCATTACCGCCTCTTACGTAGGTTATCAAACAGCAGAAAAGAAATTCACAACGGACGAAAACAAAAAACTAAGTTTCCGTCTATCCGAAGATCAATTTGACTTAGGAACGGTAGTAGTTACCGGTACCCGTACTCCCAAACTGCTGAAAGATGCACCTATCATTACACGGGTGATTACCTCGGAAGATATTAAAAAGGTAAATGCCAATAATGTAGCCGACTTGTTAAAGACTGAACTTCCCGGCATTGAATTCACTTTTGCTATGGACCAGCAAACCTCTATCAATATGCAAGGCTTCGGCGGAAACTCTGTATTATTTCTTGTAGACGGGGAACGTTTGGCCGGTGAAACGCTAAATAACGTAGACTACGACCGTCTGAACCTTGATAATGTAGAACGCATCGAGATTGTGAAAGGTGCAGCATCCACCCTTTACGGTTCAAGCGCTATCGGAGGGGTTATCAACATCATTACACGCGAATCGGATGACCCATGGAATTTAAATCTTAATTCACGCTTCTCCGAGCACAATGACCATCGATATGGCGGTACTGTGGGATTCAATGCAGGTAAATTCAACAGCCTGACCAATGTACAATATAATAATGTAGATACGTATGGCGTAGATAATCCGGGAGATTTCTCAACTGTATTCGGAAGCCGAGTATGGAACTTCAAGGAACGGCTGATCTATCACCCATTGGAAACACTTAAACTGACCGCAAGAGCCGGGTATTATTTCCGTGAACGTAATAAACCGGGAGACACTCAAGACAGATACCGGGATTTCAACGGTGGGCTAAAAGCAAATTATACATTCAACACATTAAGTAATCTTGAAGTCGGTTACACTTTCGACCAATATGACAAAAGTGATTACCAGGTACTCTATAAAAATGATGTACGTGATTATAGCAATGTGCAGCATAATGTACACGCTCTTTATAATTACACTTTCAATGAAAAACATACGTTGACTGTCGGAGCCGATTACCTTCGCGATTATCTGATGTCTTACCAATTCACTGATAACGCTAACTATATCATGCATACAGCAGATGCTTTCGGACAATTCGACTGGAATCCGACTGAAAGACTAAATGTAATCGCCGGATTACGGTTCGATTATTTCTCCGATTCCAATGTTCGTCATTTATCCCCGCATTTGGGAATGATGTATAAGATTGGTAACTGTTCATTGAGAGGTTCTTATTCACAAGGATTCCGCTCACCGACTTTAAAAGAAATGTATATGGTGTTCAATATGGCAAACATGATGATGATTTATGGAAATCCTGATCTTAAATCAGAAACAAGCCACAACTTCTCCCTGTCTGCCGAGTACACAAAAAACCGTTACAATTTTTCTGTAACAGGATATTATAATCTGGTACACAACCGTATTAACACAGTTTACAGCGATGATCCCAAAGGACAAATATATACCAATACCGACAAAGTGGACATTGCAGGAGTGGACGCTAACATCTCTGCCAAATACCCCTGTGGATTAGGATTTCGTATGTCATACACTTACATCCATGAATTTATGCGTGACGGGCAGAAAAAATTCACAGATACGCGCCCGCATACGGCAACTGTAAGAGTAGACTGGGGCGAAAACCTAGATAAAGTAGATTTCAATTATTCACTCAACGGACGCATCTTGTCAGAAGTAAAAACAAACGTATACAACGATAGCTTCAACAACCCTGCTGCCGGAAGCACTGCTGTTACGTACCCGGGATATATGATTTGGGATTTAACCTTCTCGGTGGGAGTATTCAAAGGTGTGAATATGAATCTGGCTATTAATAACTTGTTTAACTATGTACCGGATTATTATTATTTCAATTCACCCACTACGACAGGAGCTAATCTGACACTAGGTCTTTCGTTGGATATAGATCGGTTCTTCAAAAAATAAACAACAATAAAACTACATACAAAGCTAAAAATAAGAGAAATGAAAAAGAAAAGTAAAATCATCTTAGGTGTGTGCATCGTTGCAGCCGTCCTGATAGGCATATCTATCTGGAATGCCTGGTTCAGCGCCACAAAGATTGCTTTCGTCAACTTCCAGACCATACAGCAGGGAAGCATATCGAAAGCAAATGACAATTCATTCATCAAACTCAGCGAAGTATCGCTTGCCAACCTCGACCGCCTGTCAAATTATGATATGGTATTTGTTAACGGCATGGGACTGCGTATCGTTGAAGAACAGCGTCAGCAAATACAGCAGGCAGCAGACAAAGGTGTCCCTGTGTACACATCAATGGCCACCAATCCTACCAACAATATCTGTAACCTCGATAGTGTACAACAGAATCTGATACGCCGCTATCTGAGCAATGGCGGAAAAACGAACTACAGGAATATGTTGAACTACATCCGTAAAGCCATTGATGGAAAAACATATTCCACAACTGAAATGGAAGACCCGGTAGAAAGGCCGAGCGATATGTTGTATCATGCCGGAATCAGTAATCCGGACGATGAGCTGGAATTTCTCACAGTTACCGACTATGAGAAATTTATGAAAGACAACAACCTCTACAAAGAAGGAGCTCGAAGAATTATAATTACCGGACAAATGGCAGATGCTACCGACCTCATCAAAGCTCTCGAAAAAGAAGGCTACAACGTTTATCCGGTTCAGTCAATGACAAGATTCATGTCGTTTATTGATGAAGTGCAGCCTGACGCTGTTATTAATATGGCTCACGGACGCATGGGGGATAGAATGGTAGATTATCTGAAAACTAAGAATATTCTGCTTTTTGCCCCACTCACGATCAACAGCCTTGTGGATGAATGGGAAAACGATCCGTTGGGTATGTCCGGTGGTTTTATGTCACAAAGCATTGTGACACCGGAAATAGATGGTGCTATCCGCCCCTTTGCCCTTTTTGCACAATATGAAGACAAAGAAGGATTACGCCACTCATACGCCATTCCCGAACGACTGAAAACATTCGTTTCCACTATCAACAACTATCTGAATCTGAAAACAAAGCCTAATAAAGACAAAAAGGTTGCTATCTACTATTACAAAGGACCGGGACAAAATGCCTTGACGGCTGCCGGAATGGAAGTAGTACCTTCGCTCTACAATCTCTTGCTTCGCATGAAACAGGAAGGTTATAATGTGTCAGGACTTCCTGCCAATGCACAAGAACTTGCAAAAATGATACAAGCACAAGGTGCAGTATTCAACTCGTATGCAGAGGGGGCTTTTGACGAGTTCATGAAAAACGGAAATCCGGAATTAATTACAAAAGAACAATATGAAAGCTGGGTGAAAGAATCGCTTCGTCCTGAAAAATATGCAGAAGTCGTTGCTGCCGACGGAGAGTTTCCCGGAAACTATATGGTCACTTCGGACGGATGTTTGGGCGTAGCCCGGTTACAGTTCGGTAATATCGTGTTAATGCCACAGAATGCAGCAGGAAGTGGAGACAATTCTTTTCAGGTAGTTCATGGAACGAACGCTGCTCCTCCGCATACTTATATCGCTTCTTATTTATGGATGCAGCACGGTTTCAAAGCTGATGCACTCATTCATTTCGGAACACATGGCAGTTTGGAATTCACTCCTAAAAAACAAGTTGCCCTATGCAGCAATGACTGGCCGGACCGTCTGGTCGGAACTGTTCCTCACTTTTATCTCTATTCTATCGGAAATGTAGGTGAAGGAATGATGGCAAAACGCCGTTCGTATGCGACACTGCAATCTTACCTTACTCCTCCTTTCCTCGAAAGTAGCGTGCGCGGTATCTATCGTGAGCTTATGGAGAAAATCAAGATTTACAATAACTCCGCAAAAGAGAATAAAGAGCAGGAATCGCTGGCCATCAAAGCATTGACAGTAAAAATGGGAATCCACCGAGATTTAGGTCTAGACAGCATCACCAACAAGCCTTATACAGAGGATGAAATCGCCCGTATAGAAAACTTCGCCGAAGAATTGGCCACAGAAAAAATCACCGGGCAACTTTATACTATGGGTGTTCCGTATGAACCGGAACGGATTACTTCTTCTGTTTACGCAATGGCAACAGAACCTATCGCATACAGCCTTTTGGCTCTTGACAAGCAACGTGGAAAAGCAACGAACGCTATCAACAAACACCGGAGTCTTTTTACACAGCAATATCTAAATCCTGCCCGCCAGTTAGTAGAAAAGCTGATAACCAATCCTGCACAGGCAACAGACGAACTGATCTGCCGTACTGCCGGAATTACTCCTCAGGAACTGGCTAAAGCACGCCAAATAGAAGCTGACCGGAATGCTCCGAAAGGAATGATGGCGATGATGATGGTTGCCGCAGCCAAACAAGATAAAGATGATAAGAACAAGAAAATGGGAGGACATCCTGCACAGCAAAGTGAAAAGTCCCCTCATGAGAAAATTCCCGAAAGCATGAAAGAAGCCATGAAGAAAATGGGCACTAACATGGATCCGGGAAAAGCTCCTAAAGAGTATAGCAAAGAAGATATAGAGTTTTCTTTGGCTGTCACAGAAGTGGAACGCACTATTAAGAATATAGGAAACTATAAAAATGCACTTTTGACAAGTCCTGAAGAAGAACTGGCTAGTCTGATGAATGCATTGAAAGGAGGCTACACCACCCCTACCCCGGGAGGTGACCCCATAGCTAATCCGAATACATTGCCTACCGGACGCAATATGTACGCTATCAACGCTGAAGCGACTCCTACTGAATCGGCATGGGAAAAAGGGATTGCTTTAGCCAAACAAACGATTGATACGTACAAACAACGTCATAACGATTCTATACCACGGAAAGTAAGCTATACACTCTGGTCCTCCGAGTTCATCGAGACCGGGGGAGCAACGATTGCTCAAGTCCTTTATATGCTTGGTGTAGAACCTGTTCGTGATGCTTTCGGCCGTGTCAGCGATTTAAAATTGATTCCTTCGGCAGAACTGGGTCGTCCGCGTATTGATGTGGTAGTTCAGACCTCCGGACAACTTCGTGACCTTGCCGCCTCCCGTCTTTTCCTGATTAACCGTGCGGTAGAAATGGCTGCCGGTGCCAAAGATGATAAATACGAGAACCAAGTAGCGACAAGTGTAATTGAGGCTGAACGGGTATTGACAGAAAAAGGATTGAGCCCGAAAGACGCCCGGGAGATTTCAACTTTCCGCATATTCGGAGGAATAAACGGTATGTACGGTACCGGTATTCAGGAAATGGTGGAATCCGGTGACCGTTGGGAAAATGAATCGGAACTTGCTACTACCTATCTCAATAATATGGGAGCTTATTACGGTAGTGAAAAGAACTGGGAAGTTTTCCAAAAATTTGCTTTTGAAGCAGCATTGACACGTACAGATGTAGTAGTACAGCCACGTCAAAGCAATACTTGGGGTGCCTTAAGCCTTGACCATGTATATGAGTTTATGGGAGGCATGAATCTTGCCGTTCGCAATGTGACCGGTAAAGATCCGGACGCTTACCTCAGCGACTATCGCAATCGTAATAACATGAAAATGCAGGAACTTAAAGAAGCTGTCGGTGTAGAAAGTCGTACGACTATTCTCAATCCGGTCTATATTAAAGAGAAAATGAAAGGAGGAGCTTCTTCTGCGAGTGAATTTGCAGAAGTTATCACCAACACTTATGGTTGGAATGTGATGAAAACTGCCGCCATTGATAAAGAACTTTGGGATAATATCTATAATGTATATGTAAAAGACGAGCTTAACTTGGGAGTAAAGAAATACTTTGAACAACAGAATCCTGCCGCTCTCGAGGAAATGACGGCTGTCATGCTCGAAAGTGCCCGCAAAGGATTATGGAAAGCCAGCGAAGAACAAGTAGCAGAATTGAGTAAGTTACATACGGAGATAGTCAACAATTATCGTCCGTCCTGTTCGGGCTTCGTCTGCGACAATGCAAAACTACGCGATTATATTGCTTCTAAAGCAGATGCGCCAACAGCCGCACAATACAAAGAGAATATCTCCAAAATCCGTGAAGCAAAAGCAAGCGGAAATGACAAAGGAGTAGTGATGAAAAAAGAAGAAATGAACCAGACCACTGAAGAACAAACAAATACATTAAGCAATGTAGCTGTCGGTATTGCTGTTATCATTGTCCTACTTGCTTTAATCCTCTTTGTACGCAAACGCCGTAAAAGCAGCCAAATGTAATTGTAACTCATAATTTGTAATTAGCAAAAATGAATACAGTTGTCCTTGTACTTATGCTTCTGACAGCATTTAATTTTCTGCTGAAGCAAACATTTTGGAAAGTAATAGCGGTGTGTGTTATCGCCGCTATCTGCGCTGCGTTTGCCGGATTAATGTGGCCGTATGCTATTGAACAGTCTAAAACCCAGATAGCAAATTGGCTTAGTAATCAACCTTTGATGTTGGATACAGCTGTATTGCTTAGTGTGGAGGTCTGCGTGCAAATGGCTTACGCCATGCTGGCTGTCCACGTGGCGAACGATTATCCGGTCAAACCTCGTATGATTGTGATGTACCGCTTTCTCCGCTGGTTTCCTGGATTATTGATATTCCCGGTTCTATTCAGCGGGTTAATATACCTGATATTCGCCTTTCCGGGCATTTCCTTTCAGACAATAGCCTGGAGTTATGCCGGTTTTATCCTGATAGCAATTCCTTCCGGCAGATATTTATTGCTCTATTTGTTACCGGAGAAGGAATTACGCCTCGAATTGTTCTTCCTCACTAATGCACTGGTAGCTATCCTAGGAATTGTAGCCACCGTCAACGGAAGAACTTCGGCGACAGGTGTCAGCGAAATAGACTGGCAAGCACTGGCAGGCGTTTTGGTTATCACTCTGGCCGGTGGAATCATCGGTCTTGTCTGGTGGAACTTTCGGAACAGAAACAAACAGAAAAGCATGAAGCAATAAAAAGAATCAATTACCTATTAAATAATCAACAACAATGAACTTTATATCAGATATTTTATATTGGATTTCAACAGGATTACTTGTTCCTGTCATCGTATTATTAATCATTCTCTTCTGCCGGGCACTGTTACTTGCAGGCAGTTTCTACGGACAGTATATGTCCATTCGCAAAACAGAAGCTTTGCTCCGCAATGAACTGGGGAAACTAACTTCTGAAACAGTAGGAGAACTAAATTCCAAGTTACCGGAAAAGTCGCGTTCACTCGTTATTATGTATATGCGTCAGGTACTGGATGCCCGTGATACTCCCGCACAAGTACAACGTTTATTGGCTAACTTTGAGATTGCAGCCGACAAAGACCTTGCAATCTCAAAAACGCTGACCAAACTAGGTCCTATCTTAGGATTAATGGGTACTTTGATTCCAATGGGCCCTGCCCTGGCCGGACTGGCAAGCGGAGATATTGCTTCCATGGCTTATAATATGCAGATTGCCTTTGCCACGACCGTGGTCGGATTGGTAGCAGGTGCCGTCGGGTTTCTCACACAGCAGGTTAAGCAACGTTGGTATCTGCAAGATATGACCAATCTCGAATTTATCGCTGAACTTCTGAACGAAAACCGTACTACTAAAACTACTGAGAAATGAAACATAACCTATTACGAAAAGAAGAAGACTCCGACCCCATCAGCGTAGTATCCAACTTGTTTGACGTTGCTATGGTATTTGCAGTAGCTTTAATGGTTGCCCTTGTCAGCCGCTACAACATGACTGAGGTATTCTCGCAAGAAGACTTCACCATGGTGAAAAATCCGGGTAAGGAAAATATGGAAATCATCACCAAAGAAGGAGAAAAAATCAATCGGTATACTCCTTCGGAGGACCAGGATAAAAAAGAAGGGAAACGTGGCAAGAAAATCGGTATCGCCTATGAATTGGATAACGGGGAAATAATTTACGTACCCGAATAATTGTTACTCTAACACTACTACACGGATAATGCCTACAAATATTATCCGTGTAACTCTCTAAAGAACTCACACGACATGGCACTCTTATCAAAAGACAACAAGAAAGAAAGGCCTTAAAAATTGACCTACATCAAATCTTTTAAAAAGAATGCACTCCCCTTGATTCATCATTTACTTTTTTAATTACCTTTGCAACAATCTTTGCTCCCTTAAACAAAAGTCTATGTACTATGTTATAACTGATAACAATTACAAGAATTCAGATACAAATAAAAAGGGAAAAAGATATGTTTACAGAAATAACAGAGGATACAATATCTGCAACAGATAGCTGTCAAATGGAAACAACAGGAACAACACTAAAGGTCTCTCCTGCCACACAGCCAACCAATCAGGTTACGTCAGAAACTTACACTGTCATTCCTCCACGACGTACCTTCAATGAACAAAAGCCATTCGTTTTTTCTATTATCGGTTTTGCCGTATTCTATATTATAGCTCTTATTGTCGGGCGTGTCATCAAAATGCGATTGCCTCATCATTCTTAATGAAAAGTAACAAAAAACAAGCCACCGAAATGAATCACTCATTCCGATGACCTATCCCCTTTAAACACCTTTAAACAAAATGAAAATATGCCTCATTACTAACTAAACTAACTAACCCTTTGAGGCATATTTTGAAGAGGCTGTCTCACCAGCCTCTTTTTTATTATAGACAGCTTTCGCTCTCTAATCTTATTTACGAGCTTCAGCAATATAGCCGAGAGCTTCTTCGCATTTAGCTGTTACATAAGCCCAGTCTTCTGCTGCCACTTTATCTTTCGGGAACAATTTAGACCCCATGCCTACACAGAATACACCAGCCTTAATCCATGCTGTCAGGTTTTCTTTTGTAGGTTCTACCCCACCTGTCACCATTAACTTAGACCATGGCATCGGAGCCATTAAACCTTTCACGAAGTTTGTTCCGTAAACATCACCCGGGAATACTTTGCAAAGGTCGCAACCTACTTCCTGAGCGCAACCAACTTCTGATACAGAACCACAACCCGGAGTATAAGCCACTGAACGACGGTTACATACCTTAGCAATTTCAGGATTGAACAATGGACCTACTACGAAGTTAGCACCCAGTTGCAAATACATAGCGGCAGTAGCCGGATCAACGATAGAACCGATACCGATTGCCATTTCAGGACATTCTTTTGCTGCGAATTTTACGATTTCAGCAAATACTTCCTGTGCAAAGTCACCACGATTGGTAAACTCAAAAGCACGAACACCACCGTCATAACAAGCCTTTACCACTTTTTTTGCAATTTCTGCATCTTTGTGATAGAATACAGGAACCATTCCTGTAGAACCGATTTTATTCAATACGGCTATTTTATCGAATTTTGCCATTTTAATCTCCTATTTTAAATGAATTGTTTTTAAACTTTCAACTTATCTCTTTATCTCTGTACACGACCGCTTGCATCACCACCAGCCAATGCTTCCACTTCCTCTACGGAAACAAGGTTAAAATCACCATTAATAGTGTGTTTCAAGGCAGACGCAGCCACTGCAAATTCAAGAGCTTCGCCCTGATTAGGTTTAGTCATCAAACCGTGGATGATACCACCGGAGAATGAGTCACCACCACCTACACGGTCGATAATCGGATCAATATCATAACGTTTTGAAGTATAGAATTCTTCGCCGTTGTAAATCATAGCTTTCCAACCGTTGTGAGTTGCGGAGAAAGATTCGCGCAATGTAGAAACAACATATTTGAATCCGAATTCTTTCATCATCTGTTGAAAGATACCTTTGTAGCCTTCAGCATCTGTGTGACCGGCCTCAACGTCTGCATCCGGTTTGAAGCCCAGGCAAAGTTCTGCATCTTCTTCGTTACCGATACATACATCGACAAACTGCATCAACGGTTTCATAATAGACTGTGCTTTTTCCTTTGTCCACAGTTTCTTACGGAAATTCAAGTCAACAGAAACAGTTACACCATGACGTTTTGCAGCTTCACAAGCCAAACGAGTCAGTTCGGCAGCCTTGTCAGAGATAGCCGGAGTGATGCCAGACCAATGGAACCAGTCAGCGCCTTCCATGATAGCGTCAAAGTCGAAGTCAACAGCGTCGGCTTCAGCAATAGCAGAATGAGCGCGGTCATAGATAACCTTGCTAGGACGCATAGAAGCACCTGTTTCAAGATAGTAGATACCTACACGATCGCCGCCACGAGCAATAAAGTCTGTCTTCACACCATACTTACGCAATGCGTTAACAGCAGACTGTCCAATTTCGTGTTTCGGCAATTTAGTTACGAAATAGGCGTCATGTCCGTAGTTGGCACAGCTTACAGCAACGTTCGCTTCTCCACCACCATATACTACATCAAAAGAATCAGATTGAACAAAACGAGTATTACCCGGAGTTGATAATCTAAGCATGATTTCGCCTAATGTAACGACTTTCTCCCATAATCTTATGTTTTAAATTCTAAGTTATTAATATTATGAACTTTCAATTTATCATTTTTAGCTAATTTTCGAGCTTAACACACTGATATAATGACTATTAATCCATAAATAGGATAGGATACAACACCTTTCGTGTGCGGGCACAAAGATACAACAATTTTCGTAATTACAAAAATTGTTATATATTTGTATCGAAAATATTAAGATTATTATTGTGTGCGATATTGTGTGCGAGCACAAAAACCTATATAAATAAGGTAATCGTATGAATAAATTGCCCGAAAGAATCAGAATTAAAGATATCGCGCGTCTGGCAGATGTATCAGTAGGAACGGTAGACCGTGTGATCCACAGTCGTAGCGGAGTATCGGAAGCAAGTAAGAAACGAGTGGAAGAAATTCTAAAACAGCTTGACTACCAGCCTAATATGTATGCCAGTGCGCTGGCTTCCAATAAGAAATATACGTTCATATGCCTTTTGCCGGAACATTTGGAAGGTGAATACTGGACTGCCGTAGAACTGGGTATCCACGAGGCTATTGCTACCTATTCAGATTTTAATACCTCGGTGAAAATCAACTACTACGACCCATACGACTATCATTCCTTTGTTGATGCCAGCGAAACGATTATCACTCTTCAACCGGACGGAGTTATGGTGGCCCCCACCGCTCCGCAATATACGAAAGGATTCACCGACCAGCTGCACACACTAGACATACCTTATATATATATAGACTCGAATATCAAGGATGTTCCTCCCCTCGCCTTCTTCGGCCAGAACTCACGTCAGAGCGGATATTTTGCTGCACGGATGTTGATGCTGCTCGCCAGAGATGAAAAAGAAATCGTCATTTTCCGTAAAATACATGAAGGAATTGTCGGTTCTAACCAGCAAGAGAACAGAGAAATCGGATTCAGGCAGTACATGGAAGAATATCATCCGTCTTGTACTATACTGGAGCTCGACTTGCATGCCGAACGCAACGACGAAGACAATGAGATGCTGGATGAACTCTTCCGCACCCACCCGACAGTGAAGAACGGAATTACTTTTAACTCCAAAGTCTACATCGTGGGCGAATATCTGCAAAGTCACGGAAAGAAAGACTTCAACCTGATAGGTTATGACCTTCTCGAACGGAATGTCACCTGCCTGAAAGAAGGAAGTGTTTCCTTCCTCATTGCCCAGCAACCGGAATTGCAAGGTTTCAATGGTATTAAAGCTCTTTGCGACCACCTTATTTTCAAGAAAGAAGTGACCTGCATCAACTATATGCCAATTGACTTGTTGACAGTAGAAACCATTGATTATTACCATAGCAAATAACAACAAAAAAACAAATCCAACTAACAAGTACATGGAAACAAAGTATTTAAGAATTAATCCTGCCGACAACGTTGCCGTTGCCATTGTTAACCTCCCGGCAGGAGAATATCTCTCCGTAGATGGAATAGAGATTACATTAAATGAAGACATCCCCGCAGGACACAAATTCGCATTAAAGAACTTCTCCGAAGGCGAAAACGTCATTAAATACGGCTATCCTATCGGACACGCCCTAATGGCAAAGAAACAAGGCGACTGGATGAACGAAACGAATATCAAAACGAACCTCGCCGGATTACTGGAATATACCTATAATCCGATTCAGGTCTCTTTGGATATCCCTCATAAAGACTTAACCTTCAAAGGCTACCGCCGCAAGAATGGCGATGTCGGCGTAAGAAATGAAATATGGATCATTCCGACTGTCGGTTGCGTAAATGGTATTATCGGACAATTAGCAGAGGGACTGCGCCGTGAAACAGCAGGAAAAGGCGTGGATGCAATCGTTGCTTTCCCACATAACTACGGCTGTTCACAGCTTGGCGACGACCATGAAAATACGAAAAAGATTCTTCGTGACATGGTGCTTCATCCCAATGCAGGTGCGGTGTTGGTAGTAGGTCTGGGTTGCGAGAATAACCAGCCGGATGTATTCCGTGAATTTCTAGGTGAGTACGACAAAGACCGTGTAAAATTCATGGTAACTCAAAAAGTAGGTGATGAATATGAAGAAGGAATGGAAATTCTGCGTGAATTGTATGCCAAAGTATCCAAAGACGAACGGACCGATGTTCCTTTGTCTGAACTCCGTGTGGGTCTGAAATGTGGTGGTTCCGACGGTTTCTCCGGCATTACAGCCAATCCGCTATTGGGTATGTTCTCCGACTTCCTGATTGCACAAGGCGGTACGAGTGTCCTGACCGAAGTGCCGGAAATGTTTGGTGCAGAGACTATCTTAATGAATCGTTGTTCAGACGAAGGCTTGTTCGAACAGACAGTACATTTGATTAATGATTTCAAAGAATACTTCCTGTCACACGGAGAGCCTGTTGGTGAAAATCCGTCTCCGGGAAACAAAGCCGGCGGTATCTCTACATTGGAAGAAAAAGCCTTAGGATGTACACAGAAATGTGGTAAGAGTTATGTGTCCGGTGTAATGCCTTACGGCGAACGCCTGCAAAAGAAAGGACTTAACCTGCTTTCTGCTCCGGGCAATGACCTGGTAGCCGCTACTACCCTTGCCGCTTGCGGATGTCACATGGTACTTTTCACTACCGGACGTGGCACGCCTTTCGGTACCTTTGTCCCGACAATGAAGATTTCCACCAATTCAAATCTAGCGAAGAACAAACCGGGTTGGATTGACTTCAATGCAGGAGTAATCGTTGAGAACGAACCAATGGAAAAGACTTGCGAACGTTTTATCGACTACGTTATCAAAGTGGCGAGCGGTGAATTCGTTAACAATGAAAAGAAAGGTTATCGCGAAATAGCTATCTTCAAGACAGGCGTTACTTTATAAAAAGATCACCGATATAGAT